>JBEPVJ010000317.1:0-3739 GCA_041691095.1 Gemmatimonadales bacterium | reverse complement strand
CCGGCAGCACGGCACCGTTCATCGTCATCGACACGGTCATGCGGTCGAGCGGGATGCCGTCGAACAACAACTTCATGTCGAGAACCGAATCCACCGCAACGCCGGCCTTGCCGACATCGGCGAACGCGCGCGGGTGATCGGAGTCGACATCGCGCCCAACCTCATCGCGCAAGCCCGCCTCTTGGCTCGCAATGAGATCGGGCCGATCAGCTTCGAAGTGGGCGACGCCGAGGCGCTTCCCTTTGCCGATGACCGGTTCGACACCACGGTCTCGATGTTCGGCGCGATGTTCGCCTGCCGGCCCGGCCGAGTCGCGGGGGAGCTCTTGCGGGTTACCCGGGATGGGGGGCGCGTCGCCATGGCCAACTGGACCGCGGGAGGATTCGTGGGACAGCTGCTTCACGCCCACGCCGCCGTGATGCCGCTCCCCTTCGGCGTGCCCTCCCCGCTGGCCTGGGGCGACGAGGACACGGTTCGGGCCAGGTTGGGGAGCGGGCTGGCGTCATTGAGCACCGTTCGGCGCCATATGCGCCTGTCATTTCCATTCCCGCCGGCGGCGGTGACCGAATTGTTCGCGACCTGTTACGGGCCGACGGTCATCGCGCTCAAGGGAGCCGACCCGGCCGGTGCCAGCCAGCTTCGCGACGAGATCACCCGGCTCTTCCGGGAGCACAATATCTCCACCGACGGCACCACGGCGGTGGCAAGCGAGTACCTCGAGGTTCGGGCGCGGGTCGCCTGACCCGCTACCAGACAACCACAGGAGACACACGTGTCACGAATCAAGGGATTGGCGATGCTCACGGGGATTGCACTGGCGACGGCCCTCTGCCAGGCCTGCGGGACATACGGAACTGCGCCGAATCAAAATGTTCAAGTACAGGGCGTCAAGCTGGCGCCGCAGTCGGTCCAGCTGGCGATCGGGGAAACAAAGAGGCTGACTGCGACCGTCGAGCCGGCATATGCCACCGACCAGACGATTACCTGGGAATCCACCAATCCGGGTGTGGTATCGGTGGACGCTACCGGTCTGCTCACGGCGAAGGCGCCGGGTGCGGGGGTGCTCATTACCGTGTTCACTCGCGACGGCCACCATGAGGCGTCGACGACCGTAACCGTCAACCCGTAGGCGGTGACACCCGGGGCGGCTGCTCAGCTCGAGCAGATCGAGCGGGCACAATCGACGTTGGCCGGGCGCATCGCCATCGTACCCCCGGATGCCCGAAGAGCCGCGCGGCGAGGAAGCGTTGCGGCGACTCGTACATAAAGTGGCGCTGGTGGGTGTCCGCTACGGGTCCGTCCGTGGTGCGTGGCGGACCTAGCCGGATACCCGGACCGGACAAAGCAAAACGGGCGGCCCCTCACGGAGCCGCCCGTTTGCGTTCGGTGATCGGCTAGAAGGACGGCGGAGCCACCATGATCTCGGCATCGAAATACGTGCTGCCGCCACGGTCCACCGCCCGGAAGGCGATGACGTGGGTTCCGGCCGGCAGCGTCGGAGTCGTACGGACGATACTCCCTTGAGTCGGGCAGCCGTCGTGCGAGATGAGTCCGCCACCGATGTCATTTCCATCCACGAAGATCTGGACATCGTTGTCGATCGCAACCGAGATCTGGAGCATGCCCGCGCTGGTTAGCGCAATGTTCTTCCGGGCATAGAGCATAGTATTCGGGGCCCATGGCGTGTTGGTGTGGGCCCCAATCAGGGAGCACTCGTCCGTCGGGTTGAAGAACCCGAACCCGGCCGCTCCAGTTGTACTGAACGGTGAAACCAGGTTGGCGTTCCAATCTGCCGGGATCGTTCCATCGATCTGATAGGACCACCCGCCCGAGAGGTAGTTGATCGGCAGGGGATCTCCCGAGACGCCGGTGGCGCCGAAGGTCTGCGACCCGGTCAGCACGGTGACCTCCGAGGCCAGGCTCCCGATGGGACCAGTGACGTCGAAAGGAGACTGGAACGGCTGGAAGGGATCCAGCCCGGGACGCGGCCCATTATTGTCGCTGCCCGCGATTCCGCGGCCGCTCGCGACGAGCGCGTTGCCGCCGTCGGCGGTCTTGAGCTTCCACTGGGTGCCCGCGGATCCGTCCGCGGCGCTCAGCACCACGGTCGGTGTCGCGGTGCCGTCGGCGCTGGGGGTAAAGGTGACCCGCGCGCCCGCCACCGGCTCCCCGCCGATGTCGGTCAGCATCACCGTGGGATTGGCAGGCAGGATGGCGCCTGGCGCGGCAACCTGGCCGTCGCCCGAGAGAATGGTCATCTGGGTGGGCAACGCGTAGCCGAAGTCGCTGAAGCCCTTGGTCAAGCCGCCGCCGCCCTGGTTGAGCCGTCGGGCGTAGAGCGGGTTAGGTCCGATCAGGCTCAGGAGCTGGTTGCCGGCGGCGGTGACCTTGCCGTGGACCAGCGCGGCCAGCACGCCCGTCAGGGTCCCACCGGCGTCGGTTTCGTGAACCGCGCAGCCCGCCACGTGGGGGAGCGCCGCCAGCGTCTGCACGCCGGTGGTCGGGTCCACGTCCAGCCGGTGCATGGTGATCCGGTGCTCCTGATTGTGGCTGAACACGTCGGCGGCGAGGTTGATTTGGAGGTTACACACCAGCACCGTGGCCGCGGCGGTGAGGCCCGCGGGCGGCAGCGCCGGGTTCGACACGATGCGGATGCAATCGCCGAAGACCGGGAGATCGGTGGCCCGGGGATTGAGCGGCGGGCAGCTCGAAACCGTGAGGGTCACTTCGGCCGGAAGCGCCGGCTGGCCCGGAGGCGCCGGCGGTTGGGGCGGAACGATGACCGCATCGGGCTCGGTACCGCCCGGCGGCGTGAACGACGAGGTGCCGCCGGCGGCGGTGGAGATGGTCGAGCTCCCGCAGGGACCGACACCGGGCACGGCGCAGAGCGCGTACTGCTCGATCCTGAAGGGGATCTGCAGCGGCAGGCCGCGCAGCGCGGGACCGAACTTCTTGTAGTCGATCGTCAGCAGGCCCAGGATGCTGGTGACGCACTGCACATCGGCAAAGCCGAGCGTCACGGTCCCCACTTTCACCGTTACGCGATACACCACGTTGCAGGGATTGGGAACTCTCCACTGGGCATGGTAGTGGGCCCAGTCATCCGGAAGACCGCTGAGCGCATCAGTGGGATTCGCCGACGGCGGGAAGTGCTTCAAGACGGCCGGCCCGCTGATCACCACCGGGAAGCCAGCCGTGGCCTTGCAGGGCGTCGTCGCGGTGACCGCGGAGGCGCTGGTGACGTTGAGCGGACAGATCTCCACGCTGGGTGAGAGCGAGGGATTGAATCCGTTCCGAGTCCAGTTGGTCAGCGGCCCGGTAGGCAGGACCACTGGCGGCAGGAAAAAGAAATCGGCATTGCCCGCAGTGTGCGCGCCGTCCGAGATCGCCAGCGAGGGCACCGGGTTCTGGGCACTCGGTGTGGTGGTATCGACCCCGGTGCACGCCACCACGGCCAGAGGAAGAATCCAGAGCAAACGACGACTCATGAGCGGCTACTCCTGGACGAGGTGGTGCAGAACTTTACGGAGGGGGTTTGCTGCCGCAAAACATAGTGCAAATCGTATAGGGCACAACCCGAGGCGAGACGAAAAGCTCATCGATCCACAACATTTGGATGCGACCTATCGGTGCTGACTCAACAGGCTCTTGAAGTCCTTGTTGAGGGTGAGATCACGCCACCACCAATGGACGTTGTCCCCCACCTGGAATGAGTGGTCGGGATTGAGCGCCACATAGT
>JBEPVJ010000316.1:0-3739 GCA_041691095.1 Gemmatimonadales bacterium | reverse complement strand
ATGCCGATACCACCGGCAGCTACATCAGATACGAGCTGGCCAGGCCGGTCCCCACCATCGGAACCGCGCGCATTCTCATCGTCAAGACCTACCAGGATCCGAAAAGCTATTTCGAAGACAACGGGACCATCGTGTTTTCCCGCTCGCTGGGGATCAAGCGCAACGCCGTGGTGCTCCCGGCGGGTTATGAGCTGATTGGCTGCAACGTGCCGTCGCAGGTGCTGACCGAGGCGGACGGCCGGACGCTCATCAGCTTCATCAACGACGGACCCGACGCGGCACCGTTGCTCGTCCGGGCGCGGAAGCTGCCATGATCCGGCCCTACCCGCTGATGATCCTGTTTGCCGCCAGCGCCGCGGCCCAGCAGCCGGCGCTCAGCGGCTCGGCTGCTCTCCAGTCGCGTCTCTCGGAGCGCGCCACCCAGACCCGCGACATCGTCTATTTCCTCCGGCAGCCCGAGACCCACGCCTTCGATCTCTACCATGACTATACCGAGACCCGGGAAGGCGCCGACAAGTACATCAACGTGGTGCGTGCGGGCAGCCGGGTATCGAACCCGTCGGCGTTCATCCTCGACACCGGGACACAGCTCTCCGAACAGATCCTCGTCGGAGAACAGGTAACCCGCGCCGGGCTCGACATCGGAGAGCCGGTGAAGCCGGAGACCGAAGTCGTGGTGATCTCCTTCCCGCCCGTGGCCCGGGGGCATTCGGTTCGTCTCCGGATTTCCGAGACCTACACCGATTCGGCCCGCTACCGCGTCGAGGGAGACGAACTGATCTGGGACCGCAGCTTCGGGCGGCCCACCAACGCGGTGGTGCTGCCCGACGGCTGGTATCTTACCCAGAGTGCGGTTCCCGCCACCGTCTCACTGACCGCCGGCGGACGGGTCAGGCTCGATTTCGTAAATCCCCGTCTGGACGATATCGCGGTACTGATCGTCGCGAGACGACGGAAAACGGCGAATCGATGAGCACCGAGCCTGCACGGCGGATCGCCGAGCTGGCCGGCCTGTCTACATATGAGGACGCCTCCAGACCGGGCTTCTCGGTCGAAGAGAACGTCCGCCGCCTGCTCCGGTTCCAGTGGGTCGAACGGCGCCTGATGAACGATTTGCTCTCCCATCTGACCGCCGAGCCGGTCTGGGAGCTCAAGTGCGGTTACTCCCTCCACCAGTGGCAGGACGCCGAGCATGCAGACTGGCTGCGCCGGCGCATCGGAGAGATGCGGCATCCGGTTCCTCCGCTCGATACCGCCCCAGACCTGGCCCTGGATGCCTTCCTCGAGGAAGCGCTTCGCTCACAGGACGCCATCGAGCTTCTGGCCGGTAGCTATGGCTTGGTCCGCTCAGCGCTGGCCCAGGCGTACCGGGAGCACCTGGCCCACACCAACCCGCTGGTGGATCACCCGACTCGCCGGGTGCTGATGCGGGCGCTTATAGATCACGACGACGCGCTGGCGTGGTCGGATAAGGCGCTGGATGGCTTAACCCGCGATGACCCGGAAGCGGCTGCCCGTGCCGCGGCGTGGGGCGAGCACCTGGCGGCCTACCTCGCCACGGCGGGAGGAATATCCGGCATCGGGCCGGAACGCGCCGCACCTCTGCCGACGTCCCGCGCGCTCGCGCCCTTCGCGCCGGACTTCCATCCCCGCCGTGACACACGATTTCCCGGCGGGCAGGAATTGGAGTTCCCGCCACTTGCCGTGTACAACGATCCGCGAGTGCCGGCCGACGAGCGCAACCTTGCGCTCCTGGCCAAGCGGACCCTGGAGATGGACGTGCCCGAGCTGATGGCGTCCATTCTGATCGAGCGTACCGGGCAGCCCTGGGAGTTCTACCTGGATTATTCCCGCCAGCTCTGGGACGAGTGCCGCCACGCCATGCTGGGGAGCGTGGCGCTGGAGGCGCGCGGCGTAGACTGGACCCGGATTCCGCTCAACATCGGGTTCGCGCTTCGGCTCAACCTCCACGCGACTCCCCTGGAGCGGCAGACCATACTCTACGCGATCGAGCAATCCCTGATGCCGGCCGAGACCGGCAAGCGATTCGAATATCAGACGGCGCTCGAAGCGGGCGACACGCTCTCCGCCCACTTTCACGATTACGACTGGGCCGACGAGGTCCTTCACGCGCAGATCGGCCGCCGCTGGCTCAAGCGGGACGGTATCTCCACCGACCAGGCGATGCTGCTGGCCCAGGAGATTCACCTGCGTACCTGGGCAGCACTCCAACAGTACAGAGAAGACGCGCCGCAAGGCGACTGGTGGGATGGCTTCGTCCGCCGGGTGCTCGGCAAGCCCAGCGCGCTGACGCCGGCGGAGCGCGCCGATCTCAAGATCATGGCGGAGTAGCGCGACTCGATGAATCAGCCGCACTACACCTTTCACATCATCCCACATACCCACTGGGACCGCGAGTGGTACCTGACCCGCTCCGGATTCCAGGCGCGGCTGATTCCGATGCTGGATGAGGTGCTGGACCAGCTCGAGGCGGAACCGGCCGCCCGCTTCCTCCTTGACGGCCAGTCGATCCTGCTGGAAGACTACCTGGCGGCACGGCCCGACCGTCGCGCTCGAATTGCGGCGCTGGTGGCGCGCGGCGCACTGGAGGTCGGCCCCTGGTATGTGCTCTCGGATCTGATGATCCCCTCCGCCGCGTCTTTGAGGAGGAATCTCGCCGAAGGCCTCGACGACTCGGCGGCGGTGGGTGGCGGCACCAATGTCCTCTACAGCCCAGATGCCTTTGGCCACCCCGCCGAGCTGCCGGCACTCGCGGCCGAGTTCGGCATGAGGCGCGGCGTGATACGGAGAGGACTGGGAAGGCCGCTCGGCCATGACCGGGATCTCTACCGCTGGGAATCCACCGGTGGAGCGTCGCTGCTGGTCTATCATCTGCCGGCTGGCGGCTACGATACCGCCGTCGATCTCGCGGGGGACGGTGCCGATCTCTCCGCACTCTGGGCGCCGCTCCGGCACGAGCTGGTCGCGCGCGCGGCGAGCGACCAGATCGCCGTCTTCCTCGGCGCCGACCACCACGCCATGGCGCCCAATGTGGCCGAACTCGGCCGCCGGCTCCAGCGACTCGAGCCGGGCCATCGCGTGCGGGTGAGCAGTCTCCGCGAATTCTTCGATGCCGTGGAGCAGAGCGAGCCCGGGCTCGGCACGATTCACGGAGAGCTCCGGCGCATCGACGGGCACGCCTGGGTCCTCCAGGGAATTCATGGCACCCGGAGCCGGATGCGGCGGCGGCATGCGGGCGCGGAGCTCCTCCTCTCCCGCATCGCGGGGCCGCTGGCACAAGCCGCCGCAAATGCCGGGGGCCTGGACCGCGACGGTGTGGTGAGACTGGCCTGGCGAACGCTGTTGCAGTGCCAGTTCCACGACACCCTCGCCGGGACCACCAGTGACGCGGTCCAACGAGAGCAGGACGTCCGCTTGGAGAGCGTCGAGTTAGTCTGCCGCGAGATCGCCGGGCCGGCGCTGCGCGAGCTTGCCGGGAATCAAACACGCGCTCCGCGATTGCTGTTGTGGAATCCCTCGGATCGTCCACGAGACGGGATCATGACGGCGGAGCTCACCTTCTTCGTGCGCGATGTCCTGGTCGGGGCTCCATCGGGAAGGCAAGCGAGAACGGGACCCGGCCATCGAGCCTTCGCACTGGTGGACGAATCCGGAACGATCATCCCGGTCCAGGTGCTGGCGCAGCGTCGCGGGCAGGACCGGGTCGACTCGCCGCGAC
>JBEPVJ010000315.1:0-3769 GCA_041691095.1 Gemmatimonadales bacterium | reverse complement strand
GAGACAGGCGTCGGGCCGCTGAACGGCGGCTCACCAGCCAGCATCTCATAGAGCACGCAGCCCATCGCGTACACATCGCTGCGCCCGTCCACCCCGCCCGAGCCGGTGGCCTGCTCCGGGCTCATGTACTGCGGCGTCCCGACCGCCAGGCCGGTCTGGGTGATGGTGGCACCGCCGCTCACCGCTCGCGCGATGCCGAAGTCGGCCACCAGCGCGTGGCCGCGCGACAGCATGATGTTGGCCGGTTTGATATCTCGATGGATGATGCCGCGTTCGTGGGCGTACGCGAGCGCCTCGGCCACCTCGCGCGCGATCCTCAGCGCGTCTTCCACCGGAAGCTGCGATTCCCGGGTGAGCTTCTCCTGCAGCGATTCGCCTTCGACCAGCGGCATCACGTAGTAGAGAATCCCGCCGGCGCTCCCGCTGTCGTACACCGGCAGGATATGCGGATGGCTCAGCGCCGCGGCGATCTCGATTTCCCGGAGGAACCGGTCGGCGCCCAGCGTCTCGGCCAGCTCGGGCCGCAGCACCTTCACCGCCACCTTGCGGCGGTGCTTCAGATCTTCGGCGAGGTAGACCGTTGCCATGCCTCCGGAACCCAGTGCCCGCTCGACCTTGTAAGCAGCGGCAAGGGCGCGGCGGACCTTGGCCAGCTCCCCCACATCGTGGGTGCCGGTGGTGCGGGGCGGGGTCCCGGGGTCGGTGGGTGTGGGCGCGCCGCAATTATTGCAGAAATGTGCCTGCTCAGGGAGAGGAGTCTGGCAGGCGGGGCAGGCGCGCGCAGTAGGCATGTCGCCGAAGGCTGAAGGACCGGGACGCTATTACGGTACGAGGCTGAGACGCCGACGCTACGCCGTAGCAAAACTAACGCTTTTTGAGTTCGAGCTACGGCGGATCGTGGGGGCCGCCCGCGCCCCCCTGTCCCCACCAGAGGGCGTCGAGGTGCACCCGCGCGACGCCCCGCTCCTTCGCCACCTGGGCCGCAACATCCTGGAAGGCATCGCTCACGTCGTGGGTCAGATCTTTCACCGTGCCCCAGTGGGGGAGAGTGCCGCCCGAGAGCTGGTGCAGCATCGCCCCGGTGATCGAGTCCAGCGGCACCTCGTAGAGCGGCTCGGCGCCTTCCAGCAGGTAGGCATCCCGCAGGTAGGCGCTGGAGAGACAGTCGCGCAGAAAGACATTGAGCGCCTTCCGCGCCGAGCCCCAGTGCCGCATCTTCTCGGGAAAGGCCAGCTCCAGGGCAACGGTAGTTTCGTCCAGGATGGCGCGGAATTGCTCCCGGTCCGGGGTGCCGAACGTGCCCAGGTCCACTTCGCAGAGGAAGGCACGCCCGGCTCTGACCGCGCCCTTGGCCCCGGCGCTCCGGGCGGCGGATGCGGCCAGCGCGCCCCGGGCGGCACGGGCCTGGAAGGCCACCAGCAGATCGTGTGGAATCGGGAGCATGTGGGGTGATCCCAACCTACAACTGGCCCACCCCGTGGACCATTCCTGCCGATTCCTGCGCCTTTTAAGTAGGTTCCACTCATCGTCCATTTCCCTTACGAGGTGTCATGACTACCAAGAGCCGGTCGTTCCTCACCGTCCTTACCCTGCTGGCCGCCGGAGCCCCCGCGCTCCTTTCGGCCCAGGGCACGATGCACTCTCAATCCAAGGCGGTGGACGCCGACATTGCCCTCCGGGCAAGTACCCTTGGTATCGGACTCGAAGTCGGCAAGCTGTTCATTCCGCACGTGGGCGCCCGGGTCGGCATCAACTTCGGCAGCCTCAGCAGGACCTCGAGTCGGTCGAATATCTCCTACGACGCCAACATCAAGTTCAAAGCGGCGACTGCCCTGCTCGACTTCTATCCCAAGGGGCGCGGATCATTCCACGTCACCGGCGGCCTGGCCACCAACCCGCTGAGCATCAAGGGGACTGGACAGCCCACCGGCGGCAACTTCACCATCAACAGCCACACCTATACGGCTGCGCAGGTCGGCACCCTATCCCTGGATGGAAAGTTTGCCGGCGTGGGACCGTACCTCGGATTGGGCTTCGGCACGGCGGCCCGCAAGGGCGGCCGGCTCAAGTTCGTGTTCGACCTGGGCGCGGTGCTCGGCTCGGCCAAGCTGACCCTGGCCGCCAGCGGATCGAGCAGCAACGCCCAGCTCGCCACCGATCTCGCGGCCCAGCAAGCCAAGACCCAGAAGGACATCGACAAGATCGCGAAGGTCTATCCGGTGGTTTCGCTCGGCGTCGCGTACCACTTCTAGCACGGTTGGGCGGACGGTGAGGACGAGCGTCCTCACCGTCCGCCGCCCCTGCAGGGCGCCCAGGCCATCGCGAGCCAGATTTTCCCGAATGAAATCCCCCTCGACCCGCTCCCTCCTGCCCCTGCTGGCGCTGGCGGCTCTGGTCACGCCCCCGCGCTGCCGCGCGCAGGCGCCGCCGGACACCGCCTTCCTTTTCTCCTACTTCACCCACAACGGCGAAGACGGCGTCCACCTGGCCTGGAGCAGGGACGGGATCACCTGGCTGCCGCTCAATCACGGAAGCCCGGTGATCTCGCCGGCGGTGACCGGGCGGGGGATCGGCTGGCAGGAGTGGAATACCACCGCCGCGCTGATGCGGGATCCGTCCATCCTCTACGGCCCCGACTCGACCTTCCACCTGGTCTGGACCATCTCCTGGACCGACCAGGCCATCGGCGTAGCGCACAGCAGAGACCTGATTCACTGGTCGGCCCAGGCCAAGGTGCCGGTGATGGCGGGAGAGCCTAACACGCTCAACACCTGGGCACCCGACCTCTTCTACGACGACCGGCGCCACGAGTACCTGATCGTCTGGGCCTCGGCGATTCCCGGGCGCTTCCCCAGGAGTGATACCATCGCCGAGCAGACCGACCGGGGCCGCGCCGACCACCGGCTCTACTACACCACGACCAGAGACTGGAAGACCTACTCCAAGGCGAGGCTGCTGTATGACGGCGGGTTCAGCGCGATCGACGGGACCATAACCCGCGCGGGCGACCGCTACGTGCTGGTGATGAAGGACGAGAGCTTCTTTCCCGAGCACCGGAATCTCCGGGTGGCGACCAGCGCCCACGCCACCGGCCCCTATGGGCCGGCGGCACCGGCGTTCACCGATCTGCACACCGAGGGGCCCAGCATCCTGCGGACCGGCGGGTGGTGGTACGTCTATTACGACGAATACACCCGGGGGCACTATGGGGCGGTGCGGACCAGGGACTTCCTGACCTTCGAGCCGTTCCGCGACTCGCTGCGGACCCCGCGGGGGATCCGGCACGGGTCGGCGTTCCTGGCCCCCGCGGCGGTGGTGCGGGCCCTCCTGGCGCGGGACTCGCTCTAGGGCCGGGGAGGAACCGGGTTCCGCTGCACCGGGCGGCACTCGGGCCAGGGACGCGGCTGTCCGTTCTGACCCGGCGGCAGGACCGTCTTGTCCCGCGGTACCCGGGTCGGATCCTCGGACGCCTCATACGCCAGCATTGCCGCCAGGGTCGCGTTGTTCCTGAGGTCGTCCATCACCAGCTTGTCGTAGGTGTCGTGATTGGTGTGCCAGGTATACTGCCGGTACTCGGTGTAGTTGGACTGCAGCCGGAAGGCCGGCACGCCGTGGCAGATGAACGAGCTGTGGTCGCTGCCGGAATTCTCCTGGCCGCCCGGCACGTCCAGCTTGAGATTGGATGAGATCTCCGTCGGCACGTAGGAGAGCCACCGCGCCAGGTTGGCCCCCGCTCCCAGAAATCCCTGTCCCTCGATCAGCTCGGTAC
>JBEPVJ010000314.1:0-3780 GCA_041691095.1 Gemmatimonadales bacterium | reverse complement strand
ATGCAGCGTGAGCGTGGCGGGGCTGGCCCGGACCTCGACGCGCTGCCCGGCGCGGACACGACGGGCCGGAACGGAGTAGAGCGAGGCCTCGAAGGACACCAGGGCGTCTTTCCCGACCCGCCGACCGTGAGATTTCCGACCGCGACGGCAGGCAACGGCAATTCGCGCACCGTTGTCCAGCCGCGGTCGAACCCCAGGTTCCGGGCGGCCATCCCCGCCCGCCAGACCGCCGAAAACGGCAGCAGCGCGAGGCGCGCGAGACGGGCATCTACCCTCCGACTGGTCCAGAGCCAGCGGATCAGGCGGTGTCCGTCACCCCGTCGTCCCATTTCGCCTCCCGCACCACATCGCCCAGCTCGGCCTCGGCGCGGATGCGCGCGGCCGTCATGCCATCATCTCCGGGACCCACCTCGATCGGAGTGCCGTATACGATCCGCACCCGGGCAAAAGGCTTGGGCACCAGGAATCGATCCCAGGAGTCCAAACGCCAGGCTCGGTCGGCGCCGGCATGGAGGGGTAGCACCGTTGCCCCGCCCCGCTGCGCGGCGAGTAGCACCCCACCCTTGAACTCCCGCCGAGGGCCCCTCGGACCGTCAGGGGTGAATGCGGCGACTCCGCCGGCTCGAAGCACCTTGACCACGGCGAGAAGCGCCCGTACGCCACCGCGGGTGCTCGACCCGCGCGCCTCCCGATATCCGATGCGGCGCGCATACTCCGCCAGGTATTGCCCATCCTGCGCTTCGCTGACCACGATGGTCACCCCGCGGCCACGGTGCCACCACAACAGCGGAAGCAGCGCATCATGCCACAGGAGGAAGACGTAGGGGCGCCCGGCGTCCACCAGCCCAGCCCAGCGCTCCGGATGAACCGACTCTATCCGCCAGGTTCGCGCGAGCGTAGACACTAGCGGGCCCAGCACCCGCGCCGCCACTTCCGGCGAAATCCTGAGCCTCACGCCAGCAGCTCCGCGGCGATGGCGGCCACCCGGTCCGCTGCGCCGCCGCCGCCGAGCCGCTCTCGCACCAAGGCGAGTCCGGTCCGCTGGGCCTGCGTCCTGGGGTGATCGGGGTCGAGGAGCGGAGTCACCGCGGCGGCGAGGCGGTCCGCAGTCACCGAGTCCTGAGTCAGCTCCTCCACGACCGGCGCCTCGGCGACCAGGTTTACCAGGCTGATCCAGGGCACGGTGATCAGGTGCCTCGCGAGCCATGACGTCACCGGATGAACCCGGTAGGCGACCACCATCGGTACATCGGCGAGGGCGGCTTCGAGCGTGGTGGTTCCGGACTTGGCGAGGGCCGCATCGGCGCAGGCGAATACGCTCTCCGGGACGCCACGGTGCAGCAGGAATCCCTCGGCGCCGGGATAGTGACCCAGGACCGTTCCCGCGACGACCACCCGATCGCAGGTACCGGCCTCGAGCAGCAGACGTCCGGCATCGCGAAAAGGCCCCCAGAGCCTCGCTGTTTCCTGGTGACGGCTCCCCGGGAAAATTCCCAGCACCCGCTCCGTCGGGCCGATCCCGAGACTCACCCGCGCCTGGCTCCTGGTGGGAAGGCCCGGGCGATCCAGCAGCGGGTGCCCGACGTACTCGGCGTGGATTCCGTGGCCAGCGAAAAAACCCGGCTCGAACGGGAGCACCACAGCAAGGCGGTCCACCGCGCCGGCCAGCCTCCTGGCTCGACCCGGACGCCAGGCCCAGAGCTGGGGCGCGATATAGAACAGCACCTTCACGCCGTGGCGGTGGGCCGCTTCCGCTACCCTGACGTTGAATCCCGGATAGTCGATCAGGAGCGCCAGGTCGTACGTGCCCGCCCTGAACTCGCGCTCGAGGGTCCGAAGGAGCCTCACGTGCATCGGGATCTTGCCGAGCACTTCGACGAACCCGAGCACGGTGTAGCGCTCCATCGGGTACAGGACGTTCGCGCCCGCCGCCGCAACCCGAGGGCCCCCCAGCGCGTCGATGGAGAGGCCAGGGAGACGCTGCGTCAGCGCGGCCACGACGGCTCCACCGTGCAAGTCGCCTGAGGGCTCTCCGGCCGACAAGAAAATCCGGGGGCGAACGGACACGCGTCCCGGGGCCCGTTTAACGCGACAGACCGGGAACCGGGGCGCGCCGGACCGCCTCGGTGACCTCCAGCGCGAGCGCAAGGGCGGCGCGCCCTTCGGCACCGGTCACCACGGACTCCTCGTGGCCGCCGGCCACCCGGACGAAGCTGGCGAGCTCCAAGCCGAGGGCATCGGCCTCCGGCGCGGTTAATACGACGCGCTCCACAATTTCCTCGAGCCGCTGGCCGCCCGACTCTCGCCAACCGTCGCGAAGCCGCATGAAGTCCCCAGTGCCGTCACCGAGATCGAGCGACAGATAGCCATCGGGCTGGAAGATCCGGAGCCGGCGCACCCGCTCCCGTGCCATACGGGAGGCGGTGACATTGGCCACAGCGCCGGTAGGAAATTCAACCCGGGCATTGGCCATATCGAGATGGGGGGACAGCACCGCGACGCCGCTGGCCCGCACGTCGACCGGAGCGGAGCCGCCGGTCAAATGCAGGATGAGATCGAGATCGTGGATCATCAGGTCGAGCACCACGGCCACGTCGGTGCCACGGGGCTGGAATGGCGCGAGCCGGTCGCTTTCCAGGTAGCGAGGGTCGTTCAGATAGGGTCGCGCCGCCCGGATAGCGCGATTGAATCGCTCGACGTGGCCGACCACGAGGGGAACGCCCCGCCGCCGCGCCTCGTCGACCAGGGCATCGGCCTCGAGCAGCGTAGCGGCCAGCGGCTTTTCCATGAGGACGGCGTGCCCGCTCGCCAGGGCACGGAGACCGATTTCCGCATGGAGGGGGGTCGGAACTGCGATCGATACCGCCTCGGTGTCGCGCAGCAGCGCATCGAGGTCACCGTAGAAACGCGTCCCGCAGCTCTCGGCGACTTCGCGCCCCCGGTCCGGGTCGGCGTCGTGCACCCCGACGAGCCGCGCGTCTTCGGCCGCGGCCAGGTGCCGGGCGTGATGCTTCCCCAGCGCGCCGACGCCGATCACGCCGACCGGTAGTGCGGCCATCGTCAAGCCGGAACGCCGCGCTGTGAGCTCGATACGAATTCGAGGAAGCTCTCTACCTCCGGCAGCGGAGGCAGCTCGAGCCGGGCACGGTCGACCGCCTGAGAAAGATTGAGCTCGGAGTTGAAGAACAGCCGGTAGAGGCGCTTGAGCGCCGAGATGGTATCGGGAGCAAACCCGGCGCGCTGCAGGCCGATGGAATTGAGACCGTATAACTCGATCGGATTGCCCACCGCCTTGACGTAAGGAGGAATGTCCTGGTTGACGCGTGACATCCCGCCGACGAATGCGTAGGAGCCGATGGTGGTGAACTGATGCACCGCCACCAAACCCGAGAGGCTGGCCCGGTCGTGGATGGTGACGTGCCCGGCGAGCTGGGTGCCATTGGCGATGATCACGCCATCGCCGACGTGACAATCGTGTCCGAGGTGCACATAGCTCATGATGAAACAGGAGCGGCCCACCTGCGTGATGCCGGCCGCGGCCGTGCCGCGATTGATGGTGGCGTACTCCCGCACCGCGGTCCCTTCGCCGATTTCCACCCAGCTCTCTTCACCCTGGTATTTGAGGTCCTGCGGATCGCCGCCCAGGATGCTGCCCTGCCCCACGCTCACGTCCGCCGCCAGCCGGACGTTTCGCTCCAGCGTGGCGTGGGGGCCGATGCGGCAACGATCGCCTTCCGGCAGTGAGATGACCACGACGGCCGCCAGCGCCACGACCATGCC
>JBEPVJ010000313.1:0-3782 GCA_041691095.1 Gemmatimonadales bacterium | reverse complement strand
ACACGGAGCAGCTCCTTGAAGGTCTCGATGGTGCGGACGCTGTCCCCCTTGGCCTGGTACTGGACCGCCAGAGCGGTCCAGGTCTCCAGGGAAAGCCGATCTCCCTTGGTGGCGTTGGTCAAATGGAAGATGACCGAGTCGACCGGGGCCTTGGTCGAGATGGCGATTTTGGCCAGGCAGTACTCCGCCAGCCCGCTGGTGGGCAGGGTCTTCAGCGCCTTGAGAGCGGCCTCCCGGGCCTTGTCGACATTGCTGCCACGAAGGCTTTCGCAAGTGCGCGCGTCGGGAAGCGCCTTGAAGGCGTTGCTGAGTGAATCAGCCACCTGATGGCCGAAATCCTCGAACGACTGATTGGGAAGCTGGCTGACGCGGACGATCTGGCCGGCATCGTCGGTCAGTCCGGTGAGCCTGGCCTCGACAGTGTAGCGCCCGCCTTCACCCTTGAGGAGAGTCGAGATCACCATCGCGCGTGCGCTGAGCGAGGTTGCGAGCGTCCGGGCCACGATCGACGGGAGAATAGCGTCTGCGGGATAGGCGTACTGCAGGAGGGCCTCGTTCATCTGCTCCCGCGTCACCGCCTTGTACCACTTGTCCGCGACATCAGTCACTCGAAGGCGGAGCCCCGCGCCGGTTCGCACCGCCGGCGCCGAATCCTGGGCCGAAAAGGTGAACGGGTTTGCCACCAGCAGTCGCGGCAGGTTGACCAGTTGGGGAGGCGGACGGCTGGAGCGGAGCTGCGCGAGGACGGGTGCCAGGGGCAGCGTGACCGCGGCGGCGGCAAGAACGAGAGGGGTCAGGCGCATTCCGAGCAACCTCCCAAAGGAACTGCCCAAAGTGGGCGGAGAGCTTCGCGTCCGTTCGGATCGCGGAACATGGGCGAAGAGGGATTCGAACCCCCGACATCCTGCGTGTAAGGCAGGCGCTCTGAACCGCTGAGCTATTCGCCCGGGCAAACTGCGCGGCGGTCCCCCGGACTGTCCTTAGGGGACGTGTTACACCGGCGGCCAAGCACGGATGGCCGAGGCCGGCCGGCGCTCAGAGCGCGATAGCCAGAGGGAAGAGCACACAATACCCGACGACCAGCAGAACGGCGGCGAGACTAGCAGCGCCGGCGTGAAGCGTAACATACCCCACGATGAGGCAGAGCGTTGCCGCGACGAGAACAACGACATTCCGGCGGCCAAGGATGCCCCGGCGCCCGCTGACGATCGGTTCGGAAGTGGCCATATGCTCGTGAAGATTAAGGCTCCGAACCGGCTTCATCAAGCGGCTCGCTCTCCGGTTCCGGGGCCACCGTCCACCCCTGGTCCAGCGCCAGCCGTCGGGGCCCATCGCGGCGGCGCCGATACCAATACCCCCACACCACCACGCCCGAGACCAGTAGCCAGAATCCTCCCGCGATGGCCCAGACCACGATGCCGTAGCGGCTCCGGACGTCTTTCCGCCATTCGACTTCGAACTGCTCCAGCCGCGAGCCGGTGGTCGCCAGGACCGCGTCGTTGAAGCCCTCGCCGGCGGCCAGCCGGGTCAGCAACGGCACCAGCGACCGGTCGGGGTGTCGGCGCGCCAGCATCGCGACCGCGGACGCGGCGAGTGCGTACGCGGTCTGGGCGGTGGATTCATTGGACCGAAGTGAGCGGTCCAGCTCGAAGAATCCCGGCACCGCCCCACGCGCCACGCTCAGATTGAGCTGCAGCAGGTCGAGCCGGTCCCACTCGCCGGCGGCCACCGCCGCGTAGCCTTCGTCGAACCAGAGCGGCACCCGGACGTGCACGGCCTCGTGCAGAGCGAGGTGGGCCAGCTCGTGCAGCAGTATCCTGTGGGGATCCCCGACGTCGGCCCGAATGACGATGGTGCGGGCCCCGGGCATGGCGAACCCCGCTCCCCACGAGGGCCCCCGGCCACCCATCACGGAATCGAGCGGCCCGCCCCCCCGCACCACGATCAGGCGGAGCGGCCCCGGGGTGCGTCGGCCTAACCCGTACCAGTCTCTCACGGTGCCGGCCTCCTCGGCCAGGACGAGGCCGAGCGAAAGCTCGGGCTTGCGCGCCGTGACCGTCACTTCGCCGACCCGCGCGCCGAGGTAGCCCGGCGGGGGCGCTTGCAGGAGCGCCAGGCTCAGGAGGATCCGGACCGCGGGACCTCCTCACCCCTCGCGGTTTTCTCGAGCAGCTCCTGGCAGCGTCGGGCCCATGGCGCAAAGCGGTTGGCGGCTGCGCCCTGCTCCCAGGTGCCCGTCGCCAGCTCGTGTCGCCCGGAGAACCACTGCGCCCGGCCCAGGTCGTAGTACGCTTCGATGAGGTTGGGTCCAAGGGCTATGGCTTTCCGCAGAAACGACTCCGCATCGGTCATCATACCGCGTTCCAAATACACCAGCCCGAGGTAGTAGTGCGCGTAAAGGGTGGCCTTGCGGTCGTTATCCAGGCGGATCACTCGGGAGAGATGCTCGATGGCCTCGCCGAAGATCTTCTTCTTGAGGCAGATGTATCCCACGTTGACCCGGGCCAGCGCATTGGCCGGCTCCTTGACCAGCACCTTCGAGAACGTGGCCAACGCGTCGTCGTACTGTTCCAGCAGCATCTCGGCCCACCCGAGCAAGGAGAGCGCCTCTGGGTCGCCGGGGGAGAGCTCCAGCGCGCGATTGAGCGCCTGGATCGCGCCAGGCGGGTCCCCCAGCGAGATCAGGCTCCAGCCCTTTTCGATGTAGGTGGAGGCGCCGAGATGATCACGATGGATCTGGGGCACTGGCGCCGCGCCGGCATCGCTCGCGGCCTGCTTGTAGCGGTCCACCAGTCCCCGGATCTCCTCCTTGAGATCCGACAGCTCCGTCAGGGCGCCGTCCACCCGCTTGAAGAACCCGATAATCCGCCGCTTGACCTCTTCCCGCTCGAGCCGGGCCGGCGAGGCATCGAGCGCCGCGGCGATGGCCCGAAATTCCTCCCGAAGCACGCCGACCAGCGGATCGGGGGAGAGCTCGGTCACAGCTCGATTTTCCCGTGCTCGTAGGATGTGACGATCACTTGCCCGGTATCGAGGTGAAAATCCACCGAGCGCCCGAAGTCGCCGCCGACCGCCTCGCCCACCAGCTGGATGCCGAATTTGTGCAGGACTTCGCGCGCGGCGTGCACATTTCGTTCTCCCATCTGGATGGTGCCGGCGGGCTGGAGCGAGGCGAACATGCTGGCCCCGCCCACCAGGCGCGCGGTGAGCCGCCGCGACACCGCGCCCATCGCGAGCACCCGCTCGTTCAGGAGAGCGACCGCCGTCGGGGCGAAACGACCCGGCGCGTCGATGCGAGGCCGGCCCACGTTGGTGGAGGGCAGCAGCACATGGGCCAGCCCGCCGACTTTGGCCAGCGGATCGTGCAGGATCACCGCCACGCAGCTGCCCAGCGCCAGCGCCGTGAGCATAGTCGGCGCCTTGGCCACTTCGATCGCCGAGATGCCGACGAAGATTCTCGGGGAGGTCACGACGCCCTCCGGTAAATGCGATGAGTGATATCCACGGGCACCAGCCTCGGCTCCGGCAGCGCGATCAGCGATTCGGTCCGCCCCAGCATCAACAGGCCCCCGGGTGCGAGCGAGCGAAATGCGGCGTCGAGCACCCGGCGCTGACCCTCCCGTCCCAGGAAGATCAGCACGTTCCGGCAGCAGACCAGGTCACAGGCTTCGGGGGCGCGTGCGACCGTCGTCAAATCTTCCCGCCGGAAGGTCATCCGAGGCCTCAGCTCCGGATCCACCTCGAAGCAGCCATCGTGAATGGTACCGTGATTGCGGGCCATG
>JBEPVJ010000312.1:0-3790 GCA_041691095.1 Gemmatimonadales bacterium | reverse complement strand
GGGGGGCACCCCGCCCGGCACACCCCACCATCCCCTTCCTCGGCGGCGAGGGCTGCATCGGCGTAACTGGTCGCCACGCCGAGCGATTGCGCCAATGCGGCGGCGGTGATTGGGCCGGTGATCTCCATCCGGCCCCGCAGCAGCTCGGTGATATCCGATCCCACCCGCTCGGCGGCCAGCCAGATGCTTTCGCGGTTGACCGCTCGGCCGTCGCGCGCGAGCTCGAGGAAGAACGGCTCCCAGGATCGTCCGTCCCGCCCCGCGATGCCCTCCGCCTGGGTCAGGAATCCGGACACCATGAGCGCGTCGTGCAGCTCGTCGGCGTGGTCGACCTCGGGCCAGACCTCGTCCCTAACCCGGCGAATCGCGTCGATGTCGAGGGCACCGAGGTCGGCGGCGGAGCCCGGCTCGAATGCGCGCCGGGTCTGGACCGCCTGGGTCCGCCGCTCCTCCAAGGGAGCGTCGTCGAGGAATGCGTAGGGCTTGGCGTTGAGGATCTCGTGCGCCAATGGAGAGGGCTCCGGCAGATCGCGGGCCAGGTACTCGATCTCTCCCTGCTCGATGCCGTGGAGCACCCCGACCAGTCCGGTGAAATCCATCGCCTCGTGGAGGCAATCATGGATGACCTGCTCGACCAGTGGATGGTCGGGAATCTCCCGGTCTCCGGGGATGTTCTCCAGACAGGCGGCCGCATCGGGGAAGGCCGCGGCCATCAAATCGTCGGCTTCCATCCGCTGCAACGGTGGCGGCACCTTTTTGCCGCCCCTGAACCGCGGAACCGCGAGCGAGATGTTGGCGTTCCAGCGCCAGCGGGTCGCGAAGACCGGAGCATCCAGTACCGCCTGCACCAGGATCTCCCGTGCCGATTCGGAATTGAGGAACCGGAATACGGTCTCCAGCGGAAACGAATGCTGAGGGCCGAGCGAGAGCAGGACTGCATCTTCGGTGGCGGCGGCCTGCAGCTCGAAGTTGAACTGCCGGCAGAAACGCTTGCGCAGCGCAAGGCCCCAGGCCTTGTTGATCCGGCTGCCGAGCGGAGAATGAATCACCATCTGCATTCCCCCCGCCTCATCGAAGAATCGCTCCGCGATCAGCAGCTTCGAGGTGGGCAGTGCGCCGAGCAGGCGCTTCGATTCCGCCAGGTACTCGACCAGCTGTTCCGCCGCCGGGCCGGTGATGTCTTCCGCCGCGAGCCACGCCAACGCCGCGGCGCGGTCGGGCAGCAGCTCCGCAATCTCCCGGCGCAGCGCGGATACCTCTTCCGAGAGCTCAGTGCTGCGGGCCGGCGCTTCCCCCAGCCAGAAGGGAACGCCGGGCGGTTGCCCATGGGCATCTTCCACCCGTACCGTGCCGCGCTCGATGCGGAGCATCTTCCACGAGACGTTGCCGAGCTGGAAGATGTCGCCCGGCATGCTTTCGATCGCAAAATCCTCGTTGAGGGTTCCGACGAAGGTGCCTTCCGGCTCAAGAATCACCCGGTAGTCAGAATTGTCGGGAATCGCGCCGCCGGAAGTGATCGCGACGAGCCGCGCGCCCCGCCTTCCCCGGACCCGGCCGTTCACCGTGTCGAGATGCAAATGGGCGCCACGGCGGCCCCGCTTGGTCACGTAGCCATCGGCCAGCATCTTCACCACTCCATCGAACTTCTCCCGGCTGAGATCTCGGTACGGCCGGGACCGCGTAAAGAGCTCGAACAACGCGTCGGTCTCCCACGGCTCGGCCGCCGTCTCCGCCACGACCTGCTGGGCCAGCACATCCAGCGAGCGCTCGCATACCGTGACGCGGTCCAGCTCTCCGCGCTTGACGGCACGGAGAAGTGCTACGCTCTCGACCAGCTCGTCCCGGGTAAGCGGGAAGAGCCGGCCCTTGGGCGTGCCATGCACGGTATGGCCCGAGCGCCCTACCCGCTGCAGCAGCGTGGCGATGCGCCGGGGCGATCCGAGCTGGCAGACCAGGTCCACGTGGCCGATGTCGATTCCAAGCTCGAGGGACGATGTGGCAACCAGGAGCTTGAGCTTGCCTGTCTTGAGCCGCTCCTCGGCGTCGAGCCGGGCCTCCTTGGCCATGCTGCCGTGGTGCGCGGTGACCGCGTCTTCGCCCAGGCGCTCCGCGAGCTGGCGCGCGGCGCGCTCCGCCAGCCGGCGTGTGTTGACGAACAACAGTGTTGTCTTGTGCGCTGCGCCCAGCTCGGCCAGCCGGTCATAAATCTCGGACCACACCTCGGCGGACATCACCGCTTGCAAGGGAGAGCCAGGCATTTCGATGGCAAGGTCGAGGGCGCGACGATGCCCTTCGTCCACGATGTTTGCCCGAATGCCCGCGCCCGAAAGCCACTGCGCCACTTCCTCCACCGGCTTCTGCGTCGCGGAGAGCCCCACCCGCTGCAGTCGTCTCCCGGCGACATGATCCAGCCGCTCGAGCGAAAGGG
Organism: Gemmatimonadales bacterium; assembly: GCA_041691095.1. Classification (GTDB taxonomy): domain Bacteria; phylum Gemmatimonadota; class Gemmatimonadetes; order Gemmatimonadales; family GWC2-71-9; genus JABFSM01. The sequence goes on along the minus strand of JBEPVJ010000312.1, from coordinate 1,362 downwards.
CGAGATGAGCGCCACGTCGCGTTTCCAGCACGGCGTGAATTGCGTCCACGATGACGGTGCGCGCCGTCCGCAACATCGCACGGCTCTTCTCCGCCGTGAGCAGCAAGTAGAGCGACTCGGGTGTGGTGACCAGGATGTGCGGGGGCGTCTTGAGCATCGCGATCCGCTCGGCGGCGGGAGTGTCTCCCGAGCGCACCGCGGCGGTAATGTGCGGGGCACCGAGTCCCATCTCGTCTGCGAGCCGGCGAATTTCCTTGCGGGGCTCCGCCAGGTTCTTGTGGATGTCGGCGGACAGCGCCTTGAGCGGAGACACATAGACTACCCGGACCTCGTCGGGCAGCGGCCCCTGCAAGGATTCGCGGAGCAGCTGGTCGAGGGCGATGAGGAATGCGGCCAGGGTTTTACCGGATCCGGTCGGCGCGGCGATCAGGGTATCGGCGCCGGTGCGGATCGACTCCCAGCCTTGGCGCTGTGCCGGGGTGGGCTCACCGATGTGCTCGGTAAACCACCGGGAGATGAGGGGATGGAAATCCGCGAGGGGCATTCTCTATAAGATATCGGCGTCGTGACGCCGAGCTACCGAAGTGTCGTTGTATTGAAACGATATACCATGTATCGTAACGTTCTAATCTACGGGTTGCCGACAATCAATCATAACGCCTAAACGCTGTCGCTTCAATGGTTTGAATATCGGCCGCCCCAGGGCACCGCGCTTGCGATTATGCCAGGTATCGGTCGTAAATAACGGCCCGACGCGGGCGCGAGACGCCTGGATTGGTGGTTCTGCTTTGGGGGAGCTCATGTCACATACGATTGGCAGGGGACTGTTGGGCGTGATGGCGCTGACCGCCGTGGGGTGTAGCAATGTGAATGGACCGTCAGGGAGCGCGGGAGGCAGCAGGCTGCTTTTTTCGGTGAGTTCGGGCATTCCGGCGGCAGCGCCTTCCACCGCTCCTGAGACGATTGGGTTGGGTAGCGACGTCCTGGTCTTGAACCGGGTCGATCTCGTCATCCGGCATATCGAGCTCGAACGGGTTGGCGTTACCTCCTGTGTCGCCTCTGGCGATGGCTCCCCCGCGGCCAGCCAGGAGAACGAAGCGGAGCGGGAGGGCAATCACGGCGAAGTGGAGAATGACTGCGAACACGTCGTGGTTGGTCCACTCTTGGTGACCTTACCGCTCGGTGGTGGCACAACCCAGCAGGTGGATGTCCCGCTGGCCCCGGGCACCTACGACCGGGTGCAATTCCAGGTTCACAAGCCGAATGACGATGATGCCTCCGATCACACCTTTCTCGTCGCGCATCCCGAGTTTCGGGGGGTCAGCATCAGAGTGCAGGGCACCGTTAACGGCACGGCGTTTG
>JBEPVJ010000311.1:0-3805 GCA_041691095.1 Gemmatimonadales bacterium | reverse complement strand
GAGCGACACCAGGCCGCGGAACTCGTTCAGCTCGAGCCGGAAGGTGGCGTCGATCGGACCATCACCCAGGTCCTGGACCCGGTCCGCCATGCGGAAGGCGATCGCGCCCAGCGAGCCTTCGGGGCCCAGCAACGTTCCACGCAGATGATTCACGCCCACGCGCTGACGCGACGCGAGGTCCACGCCGCGCACCCCGAAGACCGGCGCCGGGTTACCCATTCCGCATGGCTCCAGGTGGCGGATCAGCCGCTCGAGCTGGTCGGTGGCCATGGCGAGTGGAATCTCGATGTCGACCCGCTGCTCGGGGCCGAGGTCTTCCGGCACCAGCGTCCTGGCGGCGACACTCTCGAACCGGGCCTTGAATTCCTCGAAACGGTCCCGGCGTACGGTGACGCCCGCCGCCATGCGGTGGCCACCGTAGCGCTCCAGCAGATCGCCGCACTGGGTCAAGGCGTCGTGCAGGTTGAAGCGGGAGATGCTGCGCCCCGATCCCTTCCCGATGTCGCCGTCGAAGCCCACCAGAAACGCCGGGCGGCCGTAACGCTCCACCACGCGCGACGCGACGATGCCCACCACACCAGGATGCCATCCTTCGGCGCCGAGCACGATGCCGCATCGGCCGTCGAGGCAGCCGGCGGCCTCGACCTGCTCGATGGCTTCGTCCAGCATCTTCTGGTCGAGGCCCTGGCGCTCGGTATTAAGCCGCTCGAGGCGCTGGGCGAGGGCCCTGGCCTCGTCGGGGTCGTCGGTGAGCAGCAGACGCAGCCCATCGGCCGACTCACCGATCCGGCCCGCGGCGTTGAGGCGCGGCGCGAGGATGAATCCCACCTGGCCGGAGCGCAGTTCCCCGCCCGCGAGGCCGCTCGACTCGATCAGGGCGCGGAGCCCGACCCAGCGGGTGTCCTTGAGCAGGCGAAGGCCGTGGCGCACCAGGATGCGATTCTCGCCGACGAGGGGCACAACGTCGGCCACCGTCGCGAGCGCCACGTAGTCGAGCAGGTGGAACGGCAGCGAGGCCGGCAGGCCGAGCGCGGGCACCAGCGCCTGCACCAGCTTGAAGGCGATGCCGGTGCCGCAGAGAGTCCCCATGCCGGAGTGGTCTCCCGGTTGCTGAGGATCCACCACGGCGGTGGCCGGTGGAAGCATCGGCCCGGGAAGATGGTGGTCGGTCACCACCACCCGAATACCGCTCGCTTCGGCTTCGGCGACGGTCTCGACGGCGGTGATGCCGCAGTCGCAGGTGAGGATCAGCCCGGCGCCGATGGCGCGGGCGTGGGCCAACCCCGCCGGTCCGAAGTCGTACCCGTCGCGGAGCCGGTGCGGCACGAACGCCTCGGCTCGGGCACCCGCGATCCGGAGCGCGCGGGTTAACAATGCCGAGGAGCACTGGCCGTCGACGTCGTAATCCCCGTGGATGAGGATGGTTTCTCCCCGGGAGACGGCCGCCACCACGGCGGCCACCGCTTCGGGCATTCCCTTGAGCAATCCGGGATCCGACAGCTGGTCGAGCGCGGGCCGGAGGAAGGCGCGCGCGTCATCCACGCGGGCGAAGCCGCGCTGCAACAAGAGGGCCGCAAGGGCCTCGGGTACCGACAGCTCCGTGGCGAGTGCCTGGACCGTCCCCGCGTCGGGGGCGGGCTCCAGCACCCAGCGCGGCGGTCGTGCGGTGTTCACTCGCCGCCGGCAGGGTAAAGAATGACGCCACAGCCTTCGCACGCGTCGATGTGGGTTCCGGCGCGGATCTGGCTCCGGCGGTTGCGGGGCACCGCGGTATGACAGGCGCCGCAGGCATCGCCGCGGAGCGGGACCACCACCGTGATGAGCCGCGAGGTCCAGAGCCGGTCGTAGCGCATTCGGAGGGATCGCTCCACTCCGGCGGCGCTGGCGTCGCGCGCCTGCTTCGCCTCGGTGCGCTCGGCGTCGATTTCCTTCCGGCTCGCTTCGAGCCGCGCCCGCTCGCCGCCCTGGTCGGTCTCGAGCGACTGGTGCCGCTGTTCGGCTTCGGAGACGGCGGCCTCGTGCTGCTGGGTGGTTTCGGCGGCCTTGACCCAGTCGCTCTCCTGTTTAGCGAGGGTCTGGCGGGCAGCATCGAGCTCGGTCATCAGCGCCTGTACTTCGCGGGCGGTCTTGACCTGCTCGATCCGGTTGCGGCGCTTTTCCTGGGTGGCGCGCTGGGACTCGATCACCTTTTCCAGCTCTTCGCGCCGGGTGCTGCCGTCGGCGAGCCGCTTCCGGGCGGTTTCCACGTCGCTACGGGCCCGGTCCAGCGCCGCGTCGAGGCCGGCGATCTCATCGGCAATGCCTTTGAGCCGGACGTCGGTGGCGAGCAGGATCAGGTCCTTGGCCTGCAGGTCGAGCAGTTTTTCCAAATCGGGATGCATCGATACCTCAAGGATTCTGGGAGTGATCGGGGCCGGGGCGACCTTGGGCGCCGCGGCGCGCTTTTTCGGCTTGGTTTCGGAAGACAATGCGAGTCCTCTCTTCGGGGGGAAACTGTTTCAACTGGATTTGCCGCTCGGCAACCGCCGAGACCGGCGCGAGGGTGCGGGTTAAACTGCGCGACCGGAGGCCGGTCAGGGCGCCGACATATTCGTCGTCGAAATTCATGTCCGCCGCGATGGCGTCCGCGGATTGCTGGAGAAGACGCTGCAGCGATTCCTGCGCGCGCGGCGAGATGCGCTCCGCCGCGGCGCCGGGGCCGGCCCCGGGAGGAAGCCCGAGCAGCGCGTCGTAGATTTCCCGGTAGGTCGCCACCTCGAAGGTGCCCGCCGGCACTTCCTGGCGGGCCCGCTCGAGCCAGCCGGGCGCGGCGAGCAGGGTCCGGAGCAGCTGCTCTTCGAGACCGGCGCCCTCGCCGCGGGGGCGTGCGGCGGGCCGGGCCTCCCGGCGGCCGGGCTCCCGGATGTCCGGAGGCGCCGGCGTGGGCCGGGGCTCCGGACGGTTGCTCAGCTCCTGCTCCAGCACGGCGCGGGAGACCCCGGTGCGCTCGGAGATGCGCGCGAGGTAGAGGTCGCGGGCGATGGGATCGGCGGCGGCGCGCGCGGTGGGCAGCAGCTTGTCGAGCGCCTCGCGCCGGTGCTCCAGTCCCTCGAACCATCCCTTCCGCTCGAGCAGCTGGATCTTGCGGTCCAACACGTCCACCGCGTCCTTGAGGATCGGCGCCAGCGCCGGCGCGCCGCCCTTGCGGACCAGGGTATCGGGATCCTCGCCGTCCGGCATGCTGGCCACTTTAACCCGCATCTTGTGGCGCAGGAATTCCTCGGCGGCGCGGAAGGTGGCGCGGAGGCCGGGGCCATCGCTGTCGTAGAGCAGCGTCACCGTCGGCGCGAAGCGACGCAGCAGCGCGGCCTGATCCGGGGTGAGGCCGGTGCCATTGGGTGCCACCACATGGTCCACGCCCGCGATCACCAGGCGGAGCACATCGAAGTACCCCTCGACCAGGATCGCGGACTCTTCCCGCCGAATCGCCTGCTTGGCCTGGTGGAGATTGTAGAGCATCGAGCCCTTGTGAAAGATCGGGCTCTCCGGCGAGTTGAGGTACTTCGGCTCTCCTGGCCCGAGGATGCGCCCGCCGAATCCCACGACCCTGCCCCGCAAGTCGTGAATCGGGAACAGCAGCCGCTCCCGGAATCTGGGATACACCGTGCCGTCGTCACGGCGAACCATGAGGCCCGCCTCGAGCAGCACCTTCTCTTCGATGCCGAGCTGCTTCATGGCCTGGCTGAATGCCTTGCCGCGCGGCGCGTAGCCCAGGCCCTGCTCTCCGGCAACTTCCGGCGGGATCTCGCGATCGCTGAGATAGGCC
>JBEPVJ010000310.1:0-3806 GCA_041691095.1 Gemmatimonadales bacterium | reverse complement strand
CCTCTGGACAGGGCCGCGAGTTGTGGGTATCTAATCACTACATCCTTACATCTTCTGACTCGGAACCTCCTGCCCAGGGGTGTCATCCGTGGAATCAACCCTCGTCGGATTCCTGAACGGCCTGAGCTCCAAGGTCTTCTGGTTTGCGGCCGTGGCATTCGTCCTGGTCAACGGCGCCGCCATCGCGGCGTTCACGATGACCCGGAGCCGCCGGCTGGTGAACGAGTGGACTGGAAAGCTGGTGGCCGCGGACGTGGCGCTGCTCGGGTTCGGCCTGGGTATCCCGCTCCTGAGCGGCCTGGCCAAAATCGGGGTGCACGCCCTCGCCACGATGTTCGGGGGCGGCTCGACAGCCGCCCGGTAGTCGTTCAGCGCGCCACGCGGAAGGCCCTGCCCAGACCAAGTGCCCCCGGGCCCAGCCCGGTTTAGATTTCCCGCCATATGAGCACCATTACTGTAACCAAGACGGCGGAAGACGCCGCCTCCAAAGCCCTCCGTGTCACCGTTCCGGTGGAGCGGGTGGAAGAGGCGACTGCCAAGGCAGTTCGGCAGTATGCCCAGCGCGCCCGCCTGCCCGGTTTTCGGCAGGGTAAGGCCCCGGAGGCGGTCGTGCGCCGCCGCTTCAGCAATGAAATCCGCCAAGCGGTGCTGGAGGAGGTGCTTCGAGAGGGGTGGGAGGAAGCCAAGTCCTCCGAGTCTCTCAAGCCGATTTCCGAGCCCTCGGTGCGGAACCTCAAGTTCGAAGAAGGCCAGCCGGTCGAGTTCGAGCTGCTGGTCGAGGTCCAGCCGGAGCTTGCCCTGGGCCGTCTGGGCGGGTTCAGCCTCACCCGCACGGTCCCGCCGGTCACCGATGACACCGTGACGGAACAGCTCGGCAAGCTCCGGGAGCAGCGGGCGACCTGGCTACCGATCGAGGGGCAGAAGCCGGCACCGGGGCAGATGGTCCGAGTGGAGGTTTCCCCGATTGAAGACGGGAAGGTCCAGGAAGCCCAGCCCTACTCCTTCGTAGTGGGGGACGGGCAGGCGCTGCCGGCGCTGGAGGAGAAGATCATGACGATTCTCCCCGGCGAAACCGTGGACACCGATATCCGTTTCCCCGACGACCACGCCGACGCGGAGCGCCGCGGCAAGAGCCGCTCGGTCCGCCTGACGCTGCACGAAGTGAAGCGCCAGGAGCTGCCCGCGCTCGACGATGCCCTGGCAAGAGAAGTGGGAGACTTCGAGACGCTGGGAGCGCTGACCGCCGGAGTGCGCGAGGACCTCGAACGGGCCGCCACTCGAGAGGCCGATGCCGGAGTCCGCGAGCAGCTGGTGCAGCAGCTGCTGGAGGCCAACGGCGTCGAAGCCCCCCCCTCCATGGTGGACCGCATGCTTCATTCGCTGCTCCATGCCTACGGCGGGGACCACGACAAGCAGGAGGCCTTCAACGCCGAGTTCCGGCCCCTGGCCACCCAGCAGGTGCGGCGGGAGCTGTTGTTGTCGGGGATCGCGGAGAAGGAAGGACTCAAGGCCACCGAAGCGGACCTCGATGCGCGGATCGCGCGGATCGCGGAGCAACGGAAGGCCACCCCAGCCCAGATTTACGCATCGCTCGAGCAGGCCAAGCGCCTGGGCGAGCTGGAGCGCTCCATCACCGAGGAAAAGGTCTTCGACTTTCTCCTCTCCAAGTCCACCGTTACCGAGGCCAAGTCGTGACCAGCATGCTGTATCCGCCGTACATCATCGAGCGGTCGAGCCGCGGTGAGCGGACCTATGACATTTTTTCTCGCCTGCTGATGGACCGAATCGTCTTTCTCGGCGCGCCGATCAACGACGACGTGTCCAACATCATCATTGCCCAGCTGCTCTTTCTCGAGGCCGATAATCCCGAGAAGGACATCTACATGTATGTCAACTCGCCGGGTGGCGTCGTCTCGAGCGGCATGGCGATTTACGACACCATGCAGCACTTGCGTGCACCGGTGAACACGATCTGCATGGGCATGGCGGCGTCGATGGGCAGTTTTCTGCTGGCCGCCGGCACCAAGGGCAAGCGGAGCGCCCTGCCCCACGCCCGGATCATGATCCACCAGCCCTCGGGCGGCTCGCAGGGCACCGCGTCCGACATCGAGATCCAGGCGCGGGAAATCCTCTACCTGCGCACCAAGATGAATGAGCTTTACGCCAAGCACACCGGGCAGGCCATCGAGCAGATCGAGCGGGACATGGACCGCGACCGTTACATGAGTGCCGATGAAGCCAAGACCTACGGCATCATCGACACCGTGTTCATTCCCCACCGGGATCCGGTGGTTCCCAGCGCGGTGGTCGCCGCGGTACCCACCACTTGACCCGATCCGCCGGGCGGTTGAGCTTTCCGGTGTCTCTTACCCTGCGCTTGCGCGCGACGTGACCGCCATGTCCAACGACAAGCACCTGCGATGCTCGTTCTGCGGGAAGTCGAAGGATTCGGTCCGGAAATTCATCTCCGGCCCGTCGGTTTACATCTGCAACGAGTGCATCACCCTCTGCAACGAGATCCTGGCGGAGGATGAAGAGCGGGAGGTCGTCGACAACATCACTCAGGTTCCGACCCCCACCGAAATCAAGGACGTCCTCGATCAGTACGTCATCGGGCAGGAGCGGGCCAAGCGCACCCTCGCCGTCGCGGTGTACAACCATTACAAGCGGATCAACTCGACCAGCGGGCGGGACGCCGGCGGGGTCGAGCTCGACAAGTCGAACATCCTGTTGATCGGCCCTACCGGCGTCGGCAAGACGCTGCTGGCCCAGACCCTGGCCCGCATCCTCGACGTGCCCTTTACCATCGCCGACGCGACAACCCTCACCGAAGCGGGTTATGTCGGCGAGGACGTCGAGAACATCCTGGTGCGGCTGCTCCAGGCTGGCGAGTTCAACGTCTCGGAGTGCGAGCGTGGCATCGTCTACATCGACGAGATCGACAAGATCGCCCGGAAGTCGGAAAACCCGAGCATCACCCGCGACGTGTCAGGCGAAGGCGTGCAGCAGGCGCTGCTCAAGATCATCGAAGGAACCGTCGCTTCAGTGCCGCCGCAGGGCGGGCGCAAGCATCCGCAGCAGGAATACATCCAGATCAACACCAAGGACATCCTGTTCATCTGCGGCGGAGCCTTTGACGGTCTCGAAAAGATCATCGAGGCGCGCACCGGACGCCGGCAGATCGGGTTCAACAATGCGACGGGTAAGAAGGAAGTCGATCCGACCCAGGTGTTTGCGGAAGTCGAGCCGGATGACCTGCTTCGATACGGAATGATTCCGGAGCTCGTTGGCCGCTTGCCCGTCACCGTAGCCCTCGAATCGCTCGACGAGAAATCTCTCGTCCGCATCCTGAAAGAGCCGAAGAACGCGCTGACGAAGCAGTACACTAAGCTCTTCGGGCTCGAAGAGGTGAAGATCACATTCGACGAAGGCGCACTTGCCGCTATTGCGCAAAAAGCCCTCAAGCGTGGAACGGGCGCTCGTGGCCTCCGCGCCATTCTCGAAGAGGTGCTCATGGAAGTAATGTTCGATCTTCCGAGCCGCGAGGACGTGGTCGAGGTGAAAGTCACCGAATCCTGCATCACTAACGGCACCCAGCCGCTTCTCGAGATATCGCCGATCCGGCGCAAGAAGGAAGCGTAACAACAGCGCTCGCGGCACCGGATATCGGGTACCGGGTACGAGGTTACCGGTAACTGATGCCGGACAACGCCCCCAAAGAAAAGACATTGACTCACGAATTCATACGTGACGGCGAGAAATTGCAGCCGGAAGCCCGCATTCCGGTGTTGCCCCCTGTCTCTTAT
>JBEPVJ010000309.1:0-3821 GCA_041691095.1 Gemmatimonadales bacterium | reverse complement strand
GTGTATAAGAGACAGCTTCCGGTCTGGTCCGGCCGGCACTGGCGGCGTGCTTCGGCCTGATCCATGGCGCCGGGTTCGCCACCTTCCTTCGCGAAATGTTCACCGGATCGGTGGCAATGCCGCTATTCGCCTTCAACGTCGGTATCGAGGCGGGCCAGATCACCGTCCTGACCCTGGCGCTGCTGCTGCTCACCGGAGTGGACCGCGTGATGGAGCGGACCGTGCCGACCCGCGGCCTGATGCTCCGCGCGGTGGCGACCTCGCTGATCGCGGCGGGCTGTGCCGCGGTCATGGCCTTCCAGCGCGCGCCCTGGTGAAGTGGTGCACCACGCCCTCGCCCTCCTCGCCTTGTTGTCGGCGCGCCACCCGATTCATTCGAGCTTGGCGGCGCTGAGCTTTCCCGCCGGCACGGCGCGCGCGGAGATCACCCTGCGGGTCTTTGCCGACGATTTTCCCCCAGGGCAGTCGCGGGCGCCGATCGAGCGCTACCTGGGCGAACGATTCCGATTGATCGACGGACGCGGTGCGATCGTGCCGCTCCGGCTGGACCGCCTGGCGAACGACGGGGTGGTGCTGGTACTGACGCTCTCGGCGCCGGCGCCCGACGGCCTGGCGGGGGGAAAGATCTGGCACGGCGTGATGGCGGAGAAATTCTCCGATCAGGTAAACATGGTGCGGGTGCAGCGAGGAGACCGGACGGCAAGCCTGCTGTTCATCGCCGGAGACGGCGCCAAGCCACTCCCATGACCCCCCTGACTGCCTGGGCCTGTGCCATGGCGCTGCCTCAGGGGTGGACGGCCCTCATGGGGGCCGCTAGTATCAGCCAACCCTTCGCCTTCCCGCGGAGGCCCGTGCTTCCCGGAGCCATGGCTACACCGAGTCTTTCCGCCACCACCGAATCGGACCAGGGCCTCCTCGAGCGAGTGGCTCGCGGGGACGAGTCCGCACTGGAGCGCCTGTACGACAAGTACGCGGGGGCCCTGTACGCGGTCGCCTACCGGATTTCAGGTGAGGGATCCGACGCGGAAGAGATCGTTCTGGACAGCTTCGCGCAGGCCTGGCGGGATGCCCCGAGATTCCAGGCCTCGCGCGGGTCGACCGTCGCGTGGCTCACCATGATCTGCCGGAGCCGGGCGCTGGACCTGATCCGGGCGCGGGGCCGCCGGGCTAATGTGGTGACCAAGGCCGCCGCCGCCGAGCCGGATTCTTACCCGGGAATGGGCGCCCCGGAGCCGCGCACCGACCAGGACGTGGAGCGAACGGAGCGCCGTAAAGTCGTCGCGGAAGCGCTGCTGGAGCTTTCTCCGCCGCAACGCGAGGCGGTCCAGCTGGCATTCTACGAAGGGCTCACCCATTCCGAAATCGCCGAGCGACTGGGTCAGCCGCTAGGCACCGTGAAGACCCGGGTCCGCCTGGCAATGCAGCGACTGCGGGACAGCCTCCGACCTTATTACGCCGGACCCGCCGTATGAGCGACGGACCTCCCGAGACGATGCGCGATCTGGTAGCTGGTTACTCGCTCGGCGCGCTCACGCCCGAAGAAACCCGGGCGTTCGAGGCGTCGCTGGCGATTTCCCCCGAGCTGCAGCGTGAGCTCCAGGAGTACCGCGAGCTGAATGCGCTGCTCGCGATGGCCGACGACCGCACCCCGCCGGCGGCGCTCAAGGCGCGGCTCTCGGAGCGGATCGGGAAGAAGAAGGCCGGCGACCTGCGTGGCCGGCTCGCGCCCGAGGGATTGCCGAGGCCGGACCGGCGGTCCTTCAGCATGGTAGGGATGGGCGCGGCGTTGGCAGCGGCGGTGCTGATCGCGGTCGGGCTTTCGCTCAAGGTGCGTTCGCTCACAAATTCGCTGGATGTGCAAAGCGGCGAAGTGGCACGGATCCAGCAGAGCCTGACCGAGCGCGAGGCGACCCTCAACGCCATCCTGGAGCCGAGCACCCAGCTCGTGACGATGGTCGCCACAGGGGAGAAGCCGCCGATCGCGCAGATCTTCTTCGATCCGCGCAAGCGCACGGTGATCATCCACACCTTCAATCTCCTGCCTCCCGCCGCGAACCGGGCCTACCAGCTCTGGTTCCTCCGCAAGAAGGGCAATCCGATCCCGTCCAGGGTGTTCACCACCGAGCCGACCGGGCATCAGCTGGTCACCGCGATCCAAGTGCCCGAGGGAGAGGAGATCACCGGCTTTGCGCTCACCGACGAGCCGGCCGGAGGCTCGATGCAGCCCACCACCAAGCCGTTCCTCGCCGGGCTCCTGGCAGCGACGAAGTGACGGCGCCACTTCCGAGACGGCTCATCGGCGCGGCGCTCGTGATAGCGGGCGCCGCGCTGCCGTTTCCGGCGGTGGCGCAGAGCAAGGCCCAGGTGCTGCAGGAGCGGAAGGATTTCTCCGAGTGGCTCCGGACCGCGCCGGTGTCGCCGCTGCGGGCGGTGGTGGTGCACCCGATCGATCAGGGGATCACGCTGGGACCGCCAGCGGCCGACCTGCCGCTGGACGGCGCGCTGCCGGGACGGGTGACCGAGCGCGACGGGCGGATCATTCTCAATCTCGGCAAGCAGAGCATGCCGATGATCCGTGGGCGGGCGATCAAGGTGGCCACCTGGAACCTGGTGGCGAATGGCCCGCCCGGCCGCGGCGCGCTCACGGTCTTTCGCGCCGAGCCGGCGGTGAAGAAGGAACCGGTGTATTACCCCTACGATCCGGCGCGGGTGTACCCGGTGACGCTGACCCCCACGCGGGAGCCGAGGAGCCAGCGATTGCTGACTCCCGACGGTGTCGAGGTGGATGCCAACGACGCCGGGACGGTGGAGGTTCCCTTCCCGGGCGCTCCGGCGAGGCTGCGGGTTATGCGACTACCAGGAGCCACCGAGGATGAATCGGAGCTGGAGATCTATTTCCGCGACGGCACCTCGGACCACGGGACCTATCCGGCGGGGAGATTCGTCTCGCTCATTCCGAAGCCCGGGGGAGGTTATCTCCTTGACTTCAACCGGGCGCGGAACCCTTTCTGTGCCTACAATACCGTCTACCCCTGCCCCGCCCCGTGGCGTGGCAACCAGCTGACCCAGCCGATCTCCGCCGGCCAGCGCTATGCCGGCGGCGGACTCGACCAGCCGCTTCCATGAGATCAATGCGAGCTCCCGCGGTTCTCTCGGCCGTGCTGCTGACGATGGCGCCGCCGCCGCGGCCCGCCATGACTGGGGTCTGGCGCTCGGTGCTCGACCTGGCGGGTGGCATGCTGCCGTTCGAGCTCTCGGTAACGGCACCGGGCGGGCGGCTGATTGCGCGGATCTGCAACGGACCCAAGTGCGCCGACCAAGCGAAGGTGACGGTGAGCGGCTCGACCGTCACCTTCGATATTGCCGACTATGCCGCGACCATCGTCGCGGAGCGGAAGGGCGATTCGTTGGTCGGGGTATACCACAACGTGGGCCGCAATGGGCCCCGCTCGATTCCGTTCCGCGCCAGCCGCGGCTCCTGGGCGCGGGGCAAGGCGCCGGCGGCGCTGTTGGGGAACTGGGACGCCTGGTATATCACCGACCAGCGACGGAGCCCCCGGCTGCTGAGCTTCACCGAAGGCGCCCAGGGTCTCGAGGGCGCGGTCCTTTCCAATACTGGCGACCTCGGCATGTTCTGGGGCGGCGGCACCGCCGACAGCTTTTCCGTAGCGAGATTCGACGGGGTGTCTGTGTATGTGCTGGCAGGGCGGCTGGATGGCGACACACTGCGCGGGGTCTTCCACGCCGGGCTGCGCACCGAGACGCCGTACGTCGCGGTGCGCAGCCCCGGCGCCCCGCACCTGGCCGCCCCCACCACCCTC
>JBEPVJ010000308.1:0-3822 GCA_041691095.1 Gemmatimonadales bacterium | reverse complement strand
CCGTCGAGGCCATCCGCCGGCTCAGGCCGGACCTGGTGCTGCTCGACGTTCAGATGCCCGAGCTCGCCGGTTTCGAGGTGCTGAAGCGCCTGGCCCCGGGGGAAATTCCCGCCATCGTCTTTATCACGGCTTTCGACAACTTTGCCGTCGGCGCGTTCGATGTTCACGCGCTCGACTACCTGGTCAAACCGTTCGACGATGCCCGGTTTGCCGAGGCAATAGGTCGCGCCAAGACGGCCATCCGGGGCACCACGGGGGAGCAGGCCTGGCTGACCCGCATCGCGGTCAAGACCGCGGGGAGAATCGCGCTGGTGCGCGTGGACGAAATCGACTGGATTGAGGCGGCGGACTACTGCGTGAAGCTCCACTTGCCGGACCGAGTGCACGTGGTGCGCGAATCGCTCCAGGCTCTTGAAGGACGGCTCGACCCCAGTCGCTTCTTCCGGCTGCACCGCTCGGCGATCGTAAACCTGGACCGGGTTGCCGAGCTGCAACCCTCCTTCAAGGGCGAGCACAACGTCGTGCTCCGCGATGGCAGCAGACTCAAGTTGAGCCGTGGACGGCGCCGGGCGCTCGAATCCCGGCTGGCCCGCACCCAATAGCGGCCCTCGCTGCAGGAAATGCGGGCTTCGCTGCGCCGGGATCGGCACCCTGCAACCCGCCGATGCACCGGACCGTATCGCCTACCTTCAGCGTCAATCGGCCCGGTCCGCTACCCCGAGAGGTCTCATGCTCGCGCTTGCCCTTGCCGCCATCGTGTTATCGAAATCGAACCCGTCATCGCCCCGTGCCACCGAGCCGCTCCTGGTCACGACCGAGTGGCTGGCAGCCCATCTCAAGGATCCCGGGCTCGTCATCTTTCAGATCGGCGACGACGCCTCACGCCCGGCCTACGACGCCGGTCACATCCCTGGAGCACAGTTCCTGAATCCGTTCTCGGAGCTGTCGACTCCGCGCGTTGAAGGCAAGCTCATCCTCGAGCTGCCGAGCGGGCAGTTCCTCGACTCCGTCTTCAAGGAGAAGGGCCTCTCCAACGATTCACGGGTGGTATTGTATTGGGCCGAGGAGTATTTCTCGCCGACCTCGCGAACGCTGCTCACGATGGAGTACGCCGGCCTGGCCGGGCGGGTATCGATCATGGACGGAGGACTGGAGGTGTGGAAGCAGGAGGGCCGCCCCGTCACCACCGACGTTCCCACCATCGCCCGGGGCAACTTTATCGTGCGGGCCAATCCCGGACTCGTGGTCGACGCCGACTTCGTCAAGAGTCACTTGCAGGACGGGACGGTCCGCATCGTGGATGCGCGGGACTCCATTTTCTTTGACGGACGCCGAGCAGCCGGACCGGGCGTCCTGGGCCACATTCCAGGCGCCGCCAGCCTCCCCTTCGGCAACATGGTGGACTCCAACAAGGTGCGGACCAGGACGCAGCTGAAGCAGGAATTCGCCGCCGCCGGTGTCAGGGATGGTCAGACGATCGTGACCTATTGCCACATCGGGCAGCAGGCCACACTGGTCTGGTTTGCGGCCCGGCTGCTAGGCTATGACGCCAAGCTCTACGATGGCTCCATGGACGACTGGACCAAGCGCGGGCTACCGCTCGAAAACCCTGCAGCGCCCAAGCCGGAGTAAATCATGTCCCTGCTCATGCTCGCCGCGCTGCTCGCCACTTCGCCGGGCGATTCCCTGCTGGTATCTCCGGAATGGCTCGCCGCCCACCGCGCCGACCCCGGGCTGGTGATCCTGCACGTGTCGATGGACAAGGCCGACTACGAGCGGGAGCACGTGTCCGGCGCGCGGTGGCTCGACCCGCATACGCTCATCAGGAACGGCCCTCCCGGCACCGAGCTGCCGTCGGCCGAAACCATCGACTCGGTACTCGAGAAGCTCGGCGTCACCGATCAGTCTCGCATCGTCTACTACGGCGACACCTGGATGGCGCCGCGAGTCTTTCTGGCGCTCGACTACGCGGGCCTCGGCAACCGCGTCGCCCTGCTCGACGGGGGGCTTCCGGCCTATCGGGCCGCCAAGGGCCTGGTGACCAATGAGACGCCCACCTGGACCCGCGGGTCGGTGACGGTGAAGGCCCACCCGGAGATCGTCGTAACGGAGGGCTGGCTGGCCGAGCATCTCAAGGATTCGGGGCTCGCCCTGACCGACGGCCGCTCTCCCGGCGAGTACGCCGGCAGCGATCTCTCCGAGCGGCTTCCGAGATCCGGCCACATTCCCGGTGCGGTGAATCTTCCATGGGAGCAGACCTTCACCGATGGACCGGCCGCCCTGAACGGAGTGCCCTCGCGGCTCAAATCCAGAGCCGAGCTGCGCAAGCTCTTCGAGAACGCCGGATTCCGGGATGGAAAACAGCTCGTCACCTATTGCACGATCGGCCTCCGGGCCAGCCACCTGTATTTCATCGCCCGATACCTGGGACTCCAGCCGCGCATCTATGACGGCTCGATGAGCGAGTGGAGTCGGAAGACCGAGCTCCCGATAGCGACCGGCGCGGCACCTCTCTAAGCCTCCGAGGCGACTCATGAAATCCCTGATTCGACTTCCAGCGGCGCTGCTGCTGCTCGGCGCCGTATCATTGCGGCCGGGAAGCCTGAGGGCCCAGGACTCCTGCGGGGAGCGCGAAGCGCCGCCCGGCCCCCTGGTGTCAGCCGAATGGCTCAAGCAGCACCGCCAGGACCCGCAGCTGATCCTGCTCGACGCCGAGCGCACGTCGGCGCCATACGATTCGGCTCACATCGGAGGCGCGCGATTCATCGGCGTCGGATCCTACACCACCAAACGGGGGGAGCTCCTGACCGAGCTGCCGCCGGTGGATCAGCTGAGGACGCTGCTGCAATCGCTGGGAGTGGGAGACCGCGGGAGAATCGTGCTCTACGGCGACATCCTTCCGGTGACCCGACTCTACTTCACCCTCGATTACCTCGGACTGGGTGACCGGGTGTCGGTGATGGACGGCGGGTTAGGTTCGTGGCGGGCGGCCGGAGGCGCCCTGACCGCGGTCGCCACGCCCGCCGCCGCTCCTACCACCCTGACGGTGAAGCCCCGTCCAGAAGTTCTCGCCGATGCGGGGTGGGTCGATGCCCATCGCACCAGCGCCCGGACCCTGCTTCTCGATGCGCGGACCCGGGAGGAGTTCGATGGAGTCACGCTGGAAGACGCAGTCGCTCGCGCCGGGCACATCCCCGGCGCGGTGAATCTCGACTGGACCACGACAATGGAGGACGGGAAATTCCGGCCGATAGGTGAGCTGCGACAGCTCTTGCAGGGCGCCGGCGCGGACTCCGCCAAGGAAATCGTCACCTACTGCCGGGTCGGAACCCGGGCCAGCGCACTCTACTTCGTGGCGCGGCTACTCGGTTACCAGGCCCGGATCTACGACGGATCCATGAACGAATGGGGCAGCCTGGCAGATCTTCCTGTGGTGAAGAGCAGCTCCACCAGACCCTAGGCCGCGGAAGGATCGTTCTGCATCAGGCCGAAGATGTTGCCTTCGGGATCCTTGATGTATGCCAGCCATCCAATCCCGGGAATCGCCTGCTTGGGCAGCGCCACCTCGGCCCCGAGGTCGAGCGCCTTGGCCAGCGTGTCGTCCAGTGAGGCGATGCCGATGGTGCACACATAGGCGATGACCGGTGCCTCGGGCGTGACGACCCCCCGCCGCGGCCACCGGCCATAGCGGCGACTTCGCGAATGATCGCATCCGCGCGCAATCCGCGAGTGCGAACATCATCGGTAACCACCGTGAGCAGCGAGCTCTTGCCGTCCTCGAACGAGGCATCATACCGAAACACATCGTTCCCCGAACCGCCT
>JBEPVJ010000307.1:0-3824 GCA_041691095.1 Gemmatimonadales bacterium | reverse complement strand
GCTCAGATGTACTCGGCGAAGAGGTAGGACAGTCGCCGGAAGAACAGGAGGGCGAGAGCCAGTCCAATCGTCGCCCACCCCAGCGAGTACGCCAGGTACCAGGGCGACCACATCAGGATGTTGGCGCCGCCGTGCGGCCCGGGAGCGAGGATCGGGTACCAGAGGTTGTGGCCCTGCACCACCGCCAGTCGCAAGCCTTCCAGGACCGGCGCGAGCGGGTTGAGCATAGCGAGCTTGGCGCCCCGCACGCCGAGGAGGCCGGTCTCGAAGAAGATTGGGGTGAAAAAGATCCCGAACGTCAGCACCAGCTGGACGATGTACTTGACGTCGCGGAAAAAGAGGTTGGCGCACGCGAGAAAGAGTCCCGATCCAACGGTGATGCCGAGTAGGAGCAGCATGAGGAACGGCGCCCAGAGCACTCCGCTGTTGTAGCGAACCCCCATGAATGGCAGCGCCACCGCCACGACCACCAGGCCCACCGCGAAGTCCTTGACGTTAGCCAGTATGGTCGAGATCGTGAGCACTTCCCGCGGGAAGTAGATCTTGGTGACCAGGTTGACGTTGCCCGACAGGCTGGGCGTTGCGAACCCGATCGAGCTCGCGAAGAACGACCAGGGCAGGGATTTGACGGCGATTCCGGCCATGGTCGCCATGGCGACTTTGCTTCCGGCAAATTTGGCCATTGCCATCCGGATCAGGAGACCGGACAGGACAATCAGCATCGGAGTCAGGATCGCCCACGCGAACCCCATGACCGCCTGTTTGTAACGGATGGTGATGTCGCGGCGGGTCAGCTGGTAGAGCAGGTCCCGGGTATCCCACAGGTCCCGAAAGATGGTCCGGAGGTCGCCCATTATGGATCGGCGAGGAATGTCCGGAGCCTGACGATGGAGACGAGGAGTGACGAGCACCCCGCCTTCAGCCTCGATTGATGTTTTCTGCACGGGCCTCAATGGTGTGTAAATTGCTGTAGCACTGGATATTAGCACCGCATTCATTACCCGCAAAGCAACTTTCATACGAGGCCCGGTGCCGTCACCAGAGCTCCGCATTCTCCAGGTGATCGCGCCGGCCCCAATCGGAGGGCTTGAGTCGGTTGTGGCGGCGCTTTCGCTGGGCCTGGCCCGCCGGGGGCACCTGATCACCGTTTCTGCATCGGTGGACCCCTCCGGTGGTCCCTACCCTTTGCTCGAGCTGCTGGAGTGCGAAGGAGTCCGGGTGGTCCGGGCGGGCGGGGGCTACCGTGCCGAGGCGTCGGCACTTCCTCGAGTAGCGAAAGAGGCCGGCGCGGACCTGGCGCATTCGCATGGCTATCGGAGTGACGTGCTGCTGCGGGTGGCCCGGACTGACCGGCTGCCCCTGGTCACCACGCTGCATGGCTTCACCGGTGGAAACTTCAAGAACCGGATGTACGAGCGCCTTGAGGTCCTCGCCCTGCGCCGATTCGAAGCTGTGGTGGTGGTTTCCGAGCCGCTCCGGCGGCGAGCTCGCCTGGCTGGAATTGCCGAGCAGCAAGTACACTTGGTCCCAAACGCCTACGCTGCGCTCTACCCACCAGACAGTCGCTCGACTTCACGGATGCGTTTGGGACTTCCGGCCCGCGGCACTGTCATCGGATGGGTTGGCCGCCTCAGCCGTGAAAAGGGAGCTGATGTCGCCCTCGAAGCCCTGGCCCAGCTCGCCGGCCGCGATTGGATGGCGGTATTCGTCGGAGACGGTCCGGAGCGCACCAAACTTGAGCGACAGGCTACGGAGCTGGGCATCGGGTCCCGGGTGCGCTGGCTCGGAAATTTCGCGGGCGCCGGCGCGGTGATGCCGGCCTTCGATGTCTTGCTCTCCAGCTCCCGTACCGAGGGAACCCCGGTGGTCTTGCTGGAAGCGGCGGCGGTCGGGGTCCCGATCGTTGCCACCGCGGTAGGAGGCGTTCCCGCTCTCCTCCGGGATATCGGCGGCGTCCCTGCGGCTCCGCCCGAGGCACCCGGCGCGCTCGCCGCGCTGCTCGCATCGATGATCGACGTCCCCGATGACGCGGCGCGGATCGGCATACGCCAGCGAGAGGGGCTGGCGGCGCCGGCGCGCTTCGAGGCTTGGCTCGATCGCTACGAAGAAATTTACCGAGGCGCCATTGCCCGGAAGGACGCTGCATGATCGCCCTTGGATTGGTGCTGGTATTGCTTCCTGTAGTCCTGCTCCTGTACGCCTACCTCGGGTATCCGGCGCTCCTCTGGCTCCTATCCCCGCGACGGCCTCCGGTGACGCAAGAGCCGGATCCGGAAGAATGGCCGGAGGTCACCATCGTCCTGCCGGTCTACAATGAAGCCCGGGCCGTTGCGGATACGCTGGAGAGCCTGCTGGCGCTCGACTATCCCGCCGACCGGCGCAACGTGCTCGTGGTTTCCGATTGCTCGAACGACGGCACCGACGACATCGTGCGTCGCTACGCGCCGCGCGGCGTGCGCCTGCTGCGGCTGGAGCACAGAGGCGGCAAGACCGCCGCCGAAAATGCGGCGGGCTCCATGCTGCTGGGCACCATCGCCATGAACACCGACGCCACCATCCGGATTCTGCCCCACTCCCTCAAAGCCCTGGTTCGGGTGTTCCAGGACCCTACGATCGGCGTGGCCTCCGGGCGCGACGTGAGCGTGAGTCGGTCGGAGACCGAAGGGAATCGGGGTGAGTCGGGGTACGTCGACTACGAGATGTGGCTCCGCCGCCTCGAGACCCGCGCCGGGACCATCGTGGGGGCCAGTGGCTGCTGCTATGCCATCCGCCGCAATCTCTTCGACATGCTGTTTCCGGTCGCACTCAGCCGCGACTTCGCATCGGCGCTCATCGCGGCCGAGCACGGCTTCCGCGCAGTATCGGTTGATGACGCGGTGTGCCTGGTCCCCCGGACCGGCTCACTCAGGGCCGAGTACCGTCGAAAGGTCCGAACCATGGCCCGGGGTCTCGAGACGCTTTGGTACAAGCGCCACATGTTTCTCAAATCGGGCCAGAGGCAGTTCGCCTTCCAGCTCGCCAGCCACAAGCTCATCCGCTGGCTGGTGTTTCTGCTCGCGCCTGGTTTTCCCATCGGGCTGGCATTGCTAGGCTTTGCCTATCCCTGGGCCTGGTGGGGGCTGGGTGCCTTTCTGTTTGGCCTGGTGCTGGCGGTGCCCGCCTTCTTCTGGCCCGGCAATCGTGCTGCCCCTCGCCTTTTGGCGCTTTTCAGCTACCTTCTCGCGGCCCATGCAGCCGGGTTCGTGGCCTGGACCAAGGCGCTTCGAGGTGAGCTGAATCCGATCTGGGAACCAACCCGGAGGACCAGCCTCTGAAGATCATGTCAGTTATTGCACGGTGGACACGACCCAAGGTGTTGTCGCATCACAACATCAACGCGATGTTGACACACCTTGAGTAAAGTTTTGCAAGATTAAAGAAATGCTCGCATCACTTTGGTGCACAACGGGTTACATAGTATGGCGCGCTCGGTGCTGGTGGTGGCCCGTCGCTTGCTCTATCGGTCACCGTCCTGAACGCTTACACCACAAATTGTTAACAGCAGGCCGAGAATCAATCGGTCCCCAGATTTCACTAGCGTCTAGTCGTCGTGTGTTCTCACCCCAGGAAGGCATATGAAATTGCTCCGCTCGCTTCTGACGCCGGTCGCAGTGCTTGCTTTCGCCTCGCCGGCGATGGCGCAGTTCAATCCTTCCCAGACGCACTCGACCGACGTGGCCAGCTACCTGGACCACCACGTCGTGCACGCCCAGATCCAGATGACGCTGGCCCCGGGCCAGCCGATCCTGGACGATGGACCGCGCCGCCCCGGCCCCCTGCGGATC
>JBEPVJ010000306.1:0-3832 GCA_041691095.1 Gemmatimonadales bacterium | reverse complement strand
GTATAAGAGACAGGCCATGGACCGCGCGGTCACACGCGCGCGCGAGGAGTCGAAGCCGACCCTGCTCGAGATTCGCACCTACCGCTACGTGGGGCACTCCATGTCGGACGCGGCCCACGGCACCTACCGCACCAAGGACGAGGTGGAGGAGTATCGCCGCCGCGATCCGATCAAGCTGCTGGCCGACCGGATGCGGGCCGATGGAACGCTGGACGACGCGGCGTGGAACGGGCTGGAGGCGGAGGTGAAGGCGGAGGTGGAAGACGCCTACACTTTCGCGGAGGAATCCCCCGATCCCGATCCGTCCGCGCTGTTCGCCGACGTCTATGCGGCGGAGGGCGGCTCATGAGCGTCATCACCTACCGGGACGCACTCAACCAGGCGCTCCGCGAAGAGATGCAGCGGGACGACCGGGTCTTCCTGATGGGCGAGGAAGTGGCCGAATACGACGGGGCCTACAAGGTGAGCCGGGGGCTGCTCAAGGAGTTCGGGCCCAAGCGGATCGTGGACACGCCGATCGCCGAGCTGGGCTTTACCGGGATCGGGGTAGGCGCCGCGATGGTCGGGCTCCGTCCGGTCATCGAGATGATGACCTGGAACTTCGCGCTGCTGGCGATCGACGAGATCGTGAACACCGCCGCCAAGATCCGCTACATGTCGGGGGGCCAGATCGGGTGCCCGATCGTCTTCCGCGGGCCGGGGGGCGCTGCGCTGCAACTCGGCGCGCAGCACTCCCAGTCGTGGGAAAGCTGGTATGCCCATATCCCCGGACTCAAGGTGGTGATGCCGGCCACCCCCGCCGATGCCAAGGGCCTGCTCAAGGCCGCCATCCGCGATGACAACCCGGTGGTATTCATCGAAGGCGAAATGCTCTACAACAACAAGGGCGAGGTGCCCGAGGGAGATGTGGTCACCCCGCTGGGCAAGGCCGACATCAAACGGGCCGGCCGGGATCTCACCATCGTGAGTCATGGCAAGACGGTGGCGGTAGCGCTCAAGGCCGCCGAGCAGCTCGCCACAGAGGGGGTGGAGGCGGAGGTCATCGATCTCCGGACTATCCGCCCGCTGGACAGCGCCACGATCCTGGAGTCGGTGAGCCGGACCAATCGCTGCGTCGTGGTGGAGGAGGGCTGGCGGTTTGCGGGGGTCGGCGCCGAAGTGGTGGACGTGATCCAGCGAGAGGCGTTCGACGCGCTCGACGCACCGGTCGTGCGGGTTACCGGCGCCGATGTTCCGATGCCCTACAACAAACATCTCGAGAAGGCCGCGAAGGCGGATCCCGCGAAAGTCATCGCCGCGGCAAAGCAAGTCCTGTACCTCGCGTAAGGGACGCATGGCAACCAAGATCGTCATGGAGGCGCTCTCGCCCACGATGGAAGAGGGCCGCCTCGTCGAGTGGAAGAAAAAAGAGGGCGATCCGGTCGCCGTCGGCGATGTGCTCGCCGAAGTCGAGACCGACAAGGCGGTGATGGAGCTGGTTGCGCGGGCGGCAGGGACGCTGCTCAAGCAGCTGGTGGCCGCCGGCGGCACGGTGCCGGTGTCGTCGCCGATAGGGTGGATCGGCGCCGCGGGTGAGACGGTGGGAGAGGCTGCTCCGGCGGCTGCGCCACCGCGCACTGACACGGCGGAGCCCGCGGCGGCGGCGGCCGCGCCACCTCCGAGTGACAAGCCCGAGCCTGCGCCGGCGGCTGCGCCGCCTCGCAACGATGGTGGGGCTGCTGCCCGCGTAAAGGCGTCTCCCCTGGCCCGCAAGATCGCCGCGGATACCGGCGTGAACCTCCAGAGCGTCACCGGGAGCGGGCCGGAAGGCCGGATCATCAAGCGGGATCTGGAGGGGGTCGGGCGAGCCGCGCCGACCGTCCACGCACACTCCGGAACGCCCTTCGTCGATGTTCCCCTCACCCAGATCCGGAAGACCATCGCCAAGCGGCTGGTCCAGTCGATCGGGCCGATCCCGACCTTCTACCTCACCAGCGAGGTGGACATGGAGCGGGTGGCGGAAGCGCGCGAGGCGCTCAACGCGGCCGCGGGAGATCAGGGGAAGATCTCGTTCAACGACATCGTCCTCAAGGCCGTGGCCACCGCGCTGCTGCAGCATCCGGCCTGCAACGCCTGGTGGCAGGACGATCACATCCGGCTCTGGAACGATGTTCATCTCGGCGTGGCCGTGGCCACCGACGACGGGCTGATCGTCCCGGTGATCCGCAACGCGGAGCAGAAGAGCCTGCGCGAGATCTCGGCGGAAACACGGGACCTGGCGGGCCGGGCCCGGGAGCGGAAGCTCACGCCCGAGGAGTACACCGGCAGCACCTTCTCGGTGTCGAACCTGGGCATGTTCGACATCGAGCACTTCACCGCGATCATCAACCCGCCCGAGGCGGGGATTCTGGCGGTCGGGCGGATCGCCCCGGCGCCGGCGGTGGTGAACGGCAAGGTGGAGATCCGGCGCCGGATGCGCCTCACCATGTCGTGCGACCACCGGACCATCGACGGCGCGACCGGGGCTCAGTTCATGAAAACGCTGAAGCTGCTCCTGGAGAATCCGCTGGCGCTGGTCTGGTGACCTTTTACCTCTGACCTCGAGGTCGCAGTGGCAACATTTGACGTCATCGTACTGGGCGGCGGGCCCGCGGGTTACACCGCCGCCATCCGGGCCGCCCAGCTCGGGCTCACTACCGCCGTGGTCGAGAAGGACAAGCTCGGTGGAGTCTGCGTCAACATCGGGTGCATCCCGACCAAGGCGCTGCTGCACAGCGCCTACGCACTCAACCTGATCGGCCATGACGCCAAGGCGCTCGGCATCGAGACCGGCCCGGTCAAGGGCGACTACGGCGTCGCCATGAAGCGGAGCCGCCAGGTTTCGGAGCAGAATTCGAAGGGCGTCGAGTTCCTGATGAAGAAGAACAAGATCACCGTGATCAAGGGGATGGGCATCCTGCAGCCGGGCCGCAAGGTAAAGGTTGGCAACGACGTCCACGAGGCCACCAAGGGGCTCATCATCGCCACCGGGTCGCGGGTGAAGGGCATCCCGCAGATCGGCCTCGAGATCAACAAGACCACCGTCATCTCCTCCGATGAGGCGCTCTTTCTCGAGAAAGCGCCCGCCACGATGGCGATCGTGGGCGCCGGCGCGGTCGGCACCGAGTTTGCCGATATCTTTAACGCCTTCGGCACCAAGGTCACCCTGATCGAGGCGCTGCCCCGCATCCTGCCGATCGAGGACGCCGAATCCTCCGATGTCATCGCCAAGAGCTTCAAGAAACGCGGCATGACGGTGATGGCCGGCGCCAAGGTGCTCAAGGCCACGGTCACTCCCGATGACGTGACGCTGGAGCTCGAGGTGGCCGGGAAGGCGGAGAAGGTCGTGGTCGAGAAGGTGCTGATGGCGGCGGGACGCGCGGTGAATACCGAGAACATGGGCTTCAAGGAGAGCGGCGTCGAGCTGACCGACCGCGGCTTCGTCAAGGTGAATCTTGCGACGCTGGAAACCACCGCCAAAGGCGTGTACTGCATCGGCGACGTCGCCGGCCCACCGATGCTGGCACACAAGGGCAGCCGCGAGGGCACATTCGTGGCGGAGCTGATCGCGGGGCACAAGCCGCACCCGATCATGTACGACAACGTCCCCAGCGTTACCTACTGCCATCCCGAGGTGGCCAGCATCGGCCTCACCGAGGATCAGTGCAAGGAAAAGAAGCTGGACTACCAGGTGGGCAAGTTTCCGATGAGTGCCAACGGCCGGGCCCGCGCCTCGATGGAAACCGAGGGCTTCGTCAAGATCCTCCGCGGCAAGAAGTACGGAGAGATTCTCGGCGCCCACATCGTGGCGAGC
>JBEPVJ010000305.1:0-3870 GCA_041691095.1 Gemmatimonadales bacterium | reverse complement strand
GTTTCACCTCGGGCCTGCAAACATCCGTTTTGGTAAGCCGGCCGTGTTGATCCTACGGTACGATGCTGCAGCAATCCTCGGGCCCCTCTCCAACTCTGTCGCATTGTATTTTCTTGAAGGGGCCAGCTGGATCGCGGTGAATGGAAGCGTTGCGGACCTGGTCGGTCAGGTGGTGACAACTCCGGTCGGTGGCACCGGAACCTATGCGCTGCGAGCCCTGGGGCCGGTGGCGACGCTCAAGGTTGTGCCGCCGAGCACTGTGGTGGTACTGGGCACGGAGCAGAACCTGAGCACCGAGCTCCGCGACGCTGCGGGAACCCTTTTGCAGAACCGTTCAATCGTCTGGGCGAGTGCCGATACCCTTACCGCGAATGTCAATCAACAGGGCGTAGTCTCTGGCGTAGGGCTCGGGGTCACTCGCATCCATGCAAGCAGTGGCGGAGCGATAGGCACCTCCACCATCCTGGTAACTATCATTTGCTCTTGTCCGGTGCCTCCTGTTGGAATGGATCAGGTGGGATCTGCCGCCGGGGCGATGTGCGCCTGCGCCTCCGGGGTCGCCGACACTGGCAAGACGGGCGGAGGGGGGGCGGATCCCGTCCCGCAGCAGATTACCCTGCGGTTGGACGCGTCGACCGCCCCGCACTACATTCCCACCCATGGTACGCCCCCTGATCCGCCGGTTACTTGCCGCGACGATGCTCCTTATTGTGGGCGTCGGCGGTGGCGGCATGCCGGCGCTCGACGCGCTGGTGTTCCACGGCCCGTCCCGGGTCAGCGAGTCGTTCCGCTCCCACTATGAAGCCGCAGGCGCCTGCCATAGCGACGGATGCAGCATCCGCTCCGACGTTCAGCCCAGCGTCTCGGGCACGGTTCCTCCCTGCGCTCCGGGCACGGTCGCGGCCCGGGATGTCGAGCCGGCCCCCTTCGGCAGGTCTATCTCCAGCAGTATCATCACCCTCCGCTATCTCTCCAGGGCCCCTCCAGTCGCTGCCTGAACCATGTTTTGCGTGAGCGGCTGGCCTCTTCCGGGCCGGCTGCCAGCCATCACACAGGAACAGCATGCGACACCTGACATGGGTGCTCGCGCTGGCGTCTTTCGCCGGCGCGGCATCGGCTCAACAGCCCGACTCAGTCCGCCGTGCGCCCGATGCGGCCGGTCCTCCAATGGTTCCCGACTGCGTGCGTCCGACGCCGCTCGGGCCTGCCGTTACCGCGCCTGATACCGTCTGCCTGACCAGGGAGGCGGCGCTGGCTGCGGCCGCGGCGCGCAATCCGCAGATCAGGGCGGTGGAAGAGCAGGTGGCCCAGGCTCGCGCGCGCCGGGTGCAGGGCGTGGCGATCCCCGATCCCCAGTTCGACGTCCAGTTCAACGAAGCAACCGGGTTGTTCGGAGGCGGCTCGGCCACCGATCGAATCGTCGGCACGACGCTGCAGCTGCCGTTTCCCGACAAGTTCCGGCTTCGGGGAAAAATCGGCAGCGCCGACGTCCGGTCCACCGAGACGTTGCTCCTGGCGCTGCGCCAGGGCATCGCGGCGCTGACCAGTCAGGTCTACGACTCGCTGCTCGCGGCGCTGCGCCATCAGCACGACCTCGAGCAGGCCAAGGCGCTGGCGGAGGATTTTCTCAAAAAGACCGATGCGCGCTTCGAGGGGGGAAGCGCCGCGCGCCTCGATGTGATCCGGGCGCGAGTGGATGTGGCGCAGGCGCAGAACGACTTGATCGCCAATGCCCGCGACATCGTGAACGCGAGGGCGTCGCTCAATCGCTTGATCGACCGGCCGCTCGGCGCCCCGCTGGCGGTGTCCGATTCGCTGGTGCTGCCGCCGCCCCTTGCCGACCTGGACCGTCTGGAGGCAGCGGCCTTCGAGGCCCGGCCCGAGCTCGCCGGGATCGTTCGGCAGCAGGAGGGGGCCAAGGCCACCACCACCCTCGCGAAGGAATACTGGCTTCCCGATTTCATCTTCGGGCTCAGTAAGAACTACGCCTCCCCCGGCCCCGGCCTCTTCTCCACCGGCATCTCGCTCCCGCTCCCGGTCTTCTTCTGGCAGCATTCCAAGGGCGAAATCGCGGAGTCGCATCATCGAGAGCTCGAGCTGGCGGCATCTTACCGCGACGTCCGCGCCCAGGTAGGCCAGGACGTGCGGTCCGCCTACGCCGCGGCGGAGACCGGGCTGCGGCAGGCGGTATTCATCCGAGATGTGCTGTTGCCGGCGGCGCGCGAGGCTTACCGGATTGCTTCGGTGAGCTATGGCCTGGGTGGCGCCTCGGCGCTGGAAGTGCTCGATGCCCGGCGCTCGCTGCGCGACGCCGAATCCCAATACACCGATGCGCTCGCCGCGGCCAGCATGGCGCGCTCCGATTTGCAGCGCGCCGTCGGCGCGCCGCTCGAACGATTCGAGGCCGGAGGGCCCCGTGGGCAATAGACCCGTTGTCACCCTGACATTCCTCGCGGCGTTCCTCGCCGCGAGCTGCGGAAGCAAGCCCGACACCGCAGAGAAGGCCGCGGCGCCCGCAAGCGACGGTCGCATCGTCGTCGATTCGGCCCAGCGGGCCCGGTTCCGGATCGAGCGGATCGACTCGGCGGTGTTCTCTCCAACTGTTCTGACGACTGGTACCGTCGCGTTCAGCGCCGACCGGTCCACCCAGATCCTGGCGCCGATGTCGGGGCCGGTAACCCGCATCATGGTGGCGCCGGGCGACCAGGTTCACCCCGGGCAGGCCCTCGCCACGGTGTCTTCTCCGGACTTTGCCGTCGCGATCGCCGGCTTCGGAAAGGCCCAGGCGGTGTGGCGCAACGCGCAACGGATCGCGGAGCTGGACGAGAAGCTCTTCACGAACGACGCCCTGGCTCGGCGCGAGCTGGACCAGGCCCGCACCGACCTGCTGGGGGCCGCGGCAGACCGGGATGCGGCACTCATGCAGCTCAAGACACTCGGCGTCGACTCGGCGGCGGTCGAAGGGATTCGGGAAGGAAAAGCGACGGCGCCGGTCGAAGCCGCCATTCGCTCACCCATCAGCGGAACACTGGTCGAAAAGCTGATCACTCCGGGGCAGCTCCTGCAGGCCGGCGCGACGCCGACGTTCACCGTCGCCGATCTCTCGGTGGTCTGGGTGCTGGCCAATGTGTTCGAGCGCGACTTGCGGGATATGCATCGGGGCGAGAAGGTGGCGATCGTGAGCGAAGCGTCTCCCGATACGCTCGATGGAACGGTGGACTACATCGCCTCGCTGGTGGATCCTGCCACCAAGGCCACCTCGGTGCGGGTGGTGGTTCCCAACAAGGGGACGCTGCTCAAGCGGGACATGCTGGTGCAGGTGGGCATTCAGTCGGCGAGCAAGCGGAAGGGGCTGCTGGTGCCGGTCGCGGCGGTGCTGCGGGACGACGAGAATCTGCCGTACATCTTCGTCGCGATGCCTGATAACAGCTTTGCCCGGCGGAGAGTCGAGCTAGGCGGCCGGGTGGACAACCGGTACGAGGTGGCTTCGGGGCTGACTGCGGGTGAGAGGGTGGTGGTGGACGGGGCGCTGTTCCTGCAGGCGGCGGGCCAATGAGCGAGACCCTCGAGCCCGGGGCTAACCCGGGAGGCCTGGCGGGGCGCCAGTCGTTCATTCACCGGCTGGTCGCTCTGGCACTGGCCCAGCCGCTGCTGGTGATCCTCGCCGCGCTCGCCGCCGGGGCGGTGGGTGTCTGGTCGTTCATGCGCCTGCCGGTGGACGCCTATCCCGATCTCGCGCCGCCGATGGTGGAGATCGTCACCCAGTGGCCGGGGCACGCCGCCGAAGAGGTGGAGCGGCTCATCACCGTTCCGGTGGAAACGGAGATGAACGGTCTGCCCCAGCTCGAGGTGGTCCGATCGATTTCGTTG
>JBEPVJ010000304.1:0-3877 GCA_041691095.1 Gemmatimonadales bacterium | reverse complement strand
GCACGGCCTAGAGCCGCAGGACGAGCAGGGTGCGGTCGTCGATGGGCTCCGGCGCGAAGGCGTCGGCCTCGGCGAGAACTTCGGCCACGATGCACTCGGGATCGAGGGTCCGCCGGCAAGAGAGCGCGGCCAGCAGCCTCGCCTCGCCGTAGCGCTCGCCGGCGGCGTTGCTGGCGTCGACCAATCCATCGGTCCACAGACAGAGCAAATCGGCGCCGTTCTCCCAGGGCAGCGACAGCATGCCAATCTCGGTGGAGCCGGCGAGGCCAAGCGGCGGCGCGGTGGCGTCGAGCCGCTCCGGCGGCCCGCTGGCGGGAATTCGGAAGGCGTAGGGATGCCCGGCGCTGGCCCAGGTAACCCGGCGGCCGACCGGATCGAGAATGCCGTAGAAGACGGTGAGATAGGTGTCGGACGAGGCGAGCTTGGCGGCGATGCTGTCGCGCAGCTCGGACAGGGTGACGTTCGGCGTGGTGGCGGCCGAGGCGTGGATGCCGGCGGCAGACATCACCCCCGCCATCACCAGCGCCGCCGCGAAGCCGTGGGAGGACACGTCTCCCACCATCACGCCGACATGACCGAGCCCCAGCCGGTTGAAAGTGTAGAAGTCCCCGCCCACCTGCTCCGCTGGGAGACAGCGCACCGCCACCTGAGCGTCGCCCTGGAGCACCGAGGGCGCCGGCAGCAGCGAGAGCTGGAGGTCATGGGCCAGCTCGAGCTCGTCGTGGAGCCGCTGCTGCTCCCGCTCCTTGGCCACCAGCCGAGCCAGCTCGATGGCGGCGCCGATCTGGTTTGCCGCGGCGGAGACCAGCTTGAGATCGGTCGCGCTGAAGCGGCCGCCATGGACCCGGTCGGTGAGATTGATCACGCCGATGCAGCGGGAGACTCCATCGGGAGGCTGGTAGCTGATCGGCACGCTCATGTAGGCTCCGCCGCGATACCCGCGCGCGTCGGGACCGGCCGAGCCACGCTCCGCCACACCAACCAGCGCGTGCGCCTCGCGTACCACCCGCGCGGCAATGGAGCCGGCGTCGTCGAGCGGGATGTCGGCGGCCTTCGCCGCGTCGAACCCCTGAGCCGCCACGGTATGCAGCAGGCGGGTCTCTTCGTCGAGCACCGCGATCGAGGCCCGCGCCGCGCCGACCACGTCGCTCACCGCGCGCACGATGGTTTCGGCGGCCTCGGTGAGCTGCACGGTGTGGCCGAGGACTTCGCTGATGGTGTAGAGCAGGTCGAGCTCTTCGTAGCGGGTGGCGAGCTCCAGGGTGAGCTGGGTCGACTCACGGTCGGCGAGCACGAAGAGACCCAGCAGGCGAAGCAGCGCCTCCCCCCCGGGGCCGGGGAGGGTCTCCAGCCAGAACTCGGTCTCCGGCGGCACCGGACCGAGGAAGCGCTCGCCGTCGGGAGTGCGGGTTAGGCACGCCTGGGCCGGGACGTCGAGGGCCCAGCCGGGATCATCCCCCAGCGCCACCCGGAGCCGCCCCGACAGGGCGCGCCAGAGCCGCGGGCGCAGCTCGGATGCGCCTCCGATCGCCTCGAGGACGGGATGGAGCCGCTTCAGGAGCGCGGCAGCGTCATCCAGATCGAGTTCCCTTGTTCGTTGAATTCGACCCGGTCGGCCAGATTCCGGATCAGGAAGAGGCCGCGCCCGATGGGGCGGCCCAGCGCGCCGGGCGCGGTCGGATCGGGCACCTCGCGCGGGTTGAACCCGGGGCCATCGTCGGTCACCTGGAGCCGGATGGTTTCTTCCGCGAGCTCGGCCTCGACCCGCACCGAGCGGGAAGGGTTGCCGCCGGCGCCGAAGAGAATGCTGTTGGTGAGCGCCTCGGCGAGCACCACCCGGAGCCGGAAACTGGTCCGCTTGCAGGGCTCCCCGCCGGAAAAACAGTGTCGCGCCATCAACTCGATGGCATCCTCCACGAAGCGCACATCGGCGGGGACATCGATGACCACCGAGACGGTACGGGGAGACTCGCGCTCCGCCGAGCGGTGGACGCAGAGCCGGAGCGGTGCGGCGACGGTGTCGTCCACGTCAGAACCCGGCGAGCGCTTCTTCGGCCGAAGGCGTGATGTGGAACAGTGTGTCGAGCTTGGTGAGCTCGAACAGGGCGCGAAGGTCCTCGTTGAGCCCGGCGATTCGGAGATCTCCGTTCGCCTCCCGCACCTTTTTGGAAAGGGTGACGAGGGCGCCGAGGCCCGACGAATCGATGTAGCCGGTGCGGCTGCAATCGATCAGGAACTTGCGCTCGCCGCGGTCCAGGCCATCCTGGACCAGGGTCTTGAGCTCCTGGCGATTGCCGACGATGAGCTGGCCGTCGATCTCCAGAATGGCCACTCCGGCCGCGTTGGTCCTCTTGCTGAACCCCATTCCGCCTCCTCCGTCAGGACGCTGCCGCGCCGGCTGCAAGGACGGCCAGGGCGGCCGTCCCGACCAGCTCGTCTACCTCGGAATCTTCCGACACCCCTGCCACGGTTCCGGGCGGACCCAGGAGCAGCGGCCCGAGAACCAGGGCCCCGCTCAGCGCGCGCGACGTGCGCGACGCCAGGTATCCCGCGGCCCCGCTCGGAAATATGAGAACGTCGGCCCCGCCGCGAAACCTCGCCTCCGAATCGGCCTCGGCGAGGATGCCGGGGTCGATCGCCTTGAGGCATTCCACCGCCTCTTTCCCGGGTGCCTGCCGGGTGCCGTCCGGTGGGCCGGCCAGGAACGTCACCCGGGCCGGCTCTCCCGACAATCGCTGGTGGGTATGCGCCACGGCGCGCGCCAGCCTGGCCTGGGACGGCGGGGACCGTTCTCCTGAAGTGGCGCAATCGGCAAAGCCGACCAATGCTCCACTCGAAAAGAGCACCCAGCTTGCCGTCTGGACCGGGCCTCCGTCCAACG
The DNA here is from genome assembly GCA_041691095.1 of Gemmatimonadales bacterium. Lineage (GTDB taxonomy): Bacteria > Gemmatimonadota > Gemmatimonadetes > Gemmatimonadales > GWC2-71-9 > JABFSM01. Next base: position 996 of record JBEPVJ010000304.1, on the reverse strand, counting down.
GTGCGCCGATAGTCCAGTCCACCGCGACCGTCAGGGCCTGATGCGACGTACCAGGACCCGCGACGACGGCATCGGCGTCTCCCAGGGCCAGGAGTCCGCAGGCAAACCGCAGCGGATCTCCGGCGAGGTCGAGTGCGTGGATGCCGTCGTGCACCCGGTTGGGTTCCCGCGACCGGAGCAGCAGTGCCACCGAGTTGAGGCGGGGATGGCGCTCCGGATGCAGATCGGCGCCGACGACTTCGACTCCGCCGACTCCAGCCCGGGTCAGCGCCGTGGCTGCGGCCTGAAGAAACTCCACCTCACCACCGGCCAGCAGCAGCCGCGCCGGGCGTTGCGCGGCGCGGACGAGCAGATCGGCGAGGCTCATGAATGAAAGTGGCGCTTCAGCGCGTCTGCGACCGCGGGATGGACCAGGGCGCCCACGTCCCCGCCGTAGCGAGCCACTTCTCTCACCAGGCTGGAGCTGATGTAGGAGAGGCCCTGCGCCGGCACCAGGAAGACGGTCTCGAGGCCCGGATTGAGCTGCCGGTTCATCAGCGCCATCTGGAACTCGTACTCGAAATCGCCGACGGCCCGGAGCCCGCGCACCAGGATGCCCGCCCCCACCTTGCGCGCGTGCTCGGCGACCAGGCCCTCGAACGATTCGAAACCGATCCGGGGGTCTTCGCCCACTGTCTGCCGCAGCATTTCGAGGCGCTGCTCGGGCGAGAAGAGCGGCTGCTTGGCGGCGTTCACCGCCACCGCGACGATGACCCGATCGGCGAGTGGCAGGCTCCGGCGGATCAGGTCTTCGTGGCCGCGGGTCGGCGGATCGAAGGAACCGGGGTACAGGGCGATGCGTGTCATTGGGCGTGACAGAAGGTAAGGGCGATGTCGCCGTAGCGGCGGGTCTCGTCTCCCCCGACGGTCATGCGGACCGGATGCTCCACCGCCAGCAGCTGGGTAAAGGGCCGGGCGCGGAACGCCTCGACCAGCTGCTCGGCAAAGGGAATGGTG
>JBEPVJ010000303.1:0-3879 GCA_041691095.1 Gemmatimonadales bacterium | reverse complement strand
GAGCTCCACGGCGAGTTCAGGTCGAACTTGAACATCTTGGCCAGCGCCGGAAGCACCGCCTTGCGGAGATAGCCGGACGGCTCGCCCCAGGGCAGCACCACACCTTCGAGAATCGAGATGCTGGGATCGCCCAGGATCAGATCGGCGTTGACCTCCCGCCTGGTGCCCAGCCCATGACACTCGTTACAGACACCGAAAGGAGAGTTGAAGGAGAACTGGCGGGGCTCCAGCTCCGGAAGCGAGAGGCCGCATTGAGGACAGGCAAATCGCTCCGAAAAGAGCACCGGCGCGGCGCCCTGCCGGACCACCTCGACCACACCGTCGGCCACCTTGAGCGCAGTCTCCACCGAGTCGGTGAGCCGGCTGCGATCCTCAGCGCGCACCACCAGCCGGTCTACCACCACCGCGACGTCATGATTGTGACGCCGGTGCAGAGCCGGCACCGACCCGAGATCGTAGGTTTCACCGTCGACGCGCGCCCGGACGAAGCCGCGCTTGCGGAGATCCTCGAATACTTCCCGGAACTCACCCTTCCGTCCCCGGACCATCGGACCGAGAATCTCGATCCGGGTGCCTTCGGGCCACGCCATGATCGTGTCGGTGATCTGCGCCGCGCTCTGGCGGGAAACCGGGCTGCCGTCGTTGGGACAGTGCGGCACGCCCGCGCGGGCCCAGAGGAGCCGCATGTAGTCGTAGATCTCGGTGACGGTGCCGACAGTGGACCGGGGATTGTGCCCGGTGGACTTCTGTTCGATGGAGATCGCGGGAGAGAGTCCCTCGATTCCGTCGACGTCGGGCTTTTCCATTAGCCCGAGGAACTGCCGGGCATAGGCGGAGAGCGATTCGACGTAGCGGCGCTGTCCTTCGGCGTAAATCGTATCGAAGGCGAGGGACGACTTGCCCGAGCCGGAGAGGCCGGTGATGACGGTCAGCGCATTTCGCGGCAGCGCGACGGAGATGTTCTTGAGATTGTGCTCGCGCGCGCCGCGAACCCTGAGGAATTCCTGGGGCATAAGAAGCCAAAAATACCGGGAAGCGGGGCGGCATTCAACTCCGCATTCCATCGCGGCGACGCTCCCCTCTCACTTCCAGGCACTCACCTCTTACCTTGCGTGCCATGCGCCGCCTCCGCAATTCCCGCTCGCCCGAGCCCGACGAGGCGGCGCTCGAGGGATTCGACCGCTCCGACCTGGAGGGCGATCCCATCGGTCCCGTCGCCGACGAGCTGGCGTGGCTACGTCCCTTTGGCGCCGACATCCCCGGCCACTCGCTGCCGCAAGGCTCCAGCCGCGATGAGCCCGAGAGCAGTCGGGTGCCCCGCCGCGCACTGGAGCTGGCTGCGTCGGGCCGCCGCCTCGATGCCTTGCTCCTGCTGCGCCGCTATCTCGACGATGCGCCCAACGACGCCGTGGTGCGCACGCTGCTCGCGGAGGTGCTCGACGACGGCGGCGATGCCGACGAGGCGCTTCAGGAACTGACCCGCGCTCTGGCGCACGCCACGGAGCCGGTGCCGGTGCTGGTGCATCGCGGCGCCATCCTGGCGCGGACCGGCCGGCCCGCCGAAGCGGAGCAGGATCTGCGCGATGCGATTCGTCGAAGCCCCGCCCATGCCCCGGCGCATTTTCATCTCGGGCTGGCACTGCTTCGTCGCGGTCGCGGTGGAGAAGCCACCGTTGCGCTGCGTGAGTCGCTGCGCCATGGGCCCGACGATCCCGATGCCACCTACTACCTCGGAGAGGCGCTCCAGGCCCAGGGCGATCTCGCCGGCGCGCTCGCGGCGCTGGAGCGCGCAGCGGCATTGGCGCCCGACCTCCCCAGGACCTACAAGCTGATGGGCCGCCTGTTGGATCGACTCGGCCGCACCGATGAGGCAATGGTCATGCACAAGAAGGCGCGAGAGGCCGGGATTCGCTGATGAGACTTGGATTCGACCGCAGAAACATCGGCCGGCTCGTGCTGCTCGGTTGGGCCGTGGCATTGGCCTGGCTGGCCCGGCGGCAATTCTCCCAAGGAGATTCCGCCGACACCGCGGTGCGCACCCGACGCCTGGCGCCCGGGGCGCAATACTATGCCATCTACGCCGGCGCGCGGCAGATCGGCCAGCTCAACCTGTCGGTCGACACGGTCGTCGATGGGGTCCGACTCACCGAGCTGATGGTGCTCGATCTGCCGATTGGCGACAGCACCGGCCAGCTGGCCCGCGGGTCTCAATACGCCTTGAGTCGCTCTCTCCGGCTCCGCGATTTCAGTCGCACCGTGTACGGCGTCGGCCAGCGCGAAGAGCTCGATGGCACGGTGACCGCCGACTCCACTCTCTCCCTCACCAACAGCGAAGGGCCCGACGGCTCGAAAGCCCGGATGAGGATCCGGGTCCCCAGCGACGCGATGCTGCCGGTGATGCTGTCGTATCGCGCGGCTTTCAGTGGCCAGCTCCACACCGGAGGTCGATTCGTGGCGCCCCTGCTCGACCTGGGAAGCACGACTACTCGGCCGATCATCGTGAAGGTGACCGCTGAGTCGACCTTCGTCGTGCCGGACAGCGTGGTGTGGGACGCGGCCAAGGACGGCTGGGTGCCCGCAACCGCCGACACCATTCACGCCTGGAAGCTCGAGCATGATGCGGCGGGCGCCCCGACGGTTTCCTGGGTTGACGAAACCGGCGCGCTGGTCCGTCAGGAAACTGCGGGAGGGTTGACCCTGGTGCGCTCCGCGTTCGAGATCGTGCGCACCAATTACCGCCGCCATCGGCTGACCGAGCGCTCCGACTGGCGTCGCGACATTCCTGGGATGACGGCGCTCAGTGCGTCCGGGCTGTCGCCCGATACCGTCGCGGCCGAGCGCTCGTTCGTCACCCCGCGAGACAGCATTGGCCCAGCCGCCGGGCCAACTCGACTCCTCGCGGGCGGACGGCAGGTCGTGCAGGGTGATACGGTGACGGTCCTCCGCGCCACGCCGATCGACACCGTGCAACGAAACATCCGCGAGGTGCGATACGCGCTGGGCCCATCCTGGGACACCCCCGTCCTCGATCAGGGAGTGGGCAATCTGGCGACTGGTGCCCTGACCGGCGCCCGCACCGCCCGGGACAGTGCCGAGCGACTCACGCTGTGGGTGGCGCGACAGATCGCCACCGACAACAGTGAAACGGCGTCCGTCACCGCAAGCGGGGCGTTGCGAACCCGGCGAGGCAACGCCGATGGCAAGGCGCGGCTTCTCGCCACAATGGCCCGGGTCAGCGGGATCCCCGCGCGCGTCGTTACCGGCCTGGCGGTCCTCCCGAAAGGCACTTTCGGGCACGCCTGGACGGAGCTCTGGATCGGTGGATGGGTAGCAGCAGACCCGACTTACGGGCACTTCCCTGCCTCGGCCTCGCTGATCCGGCTGGCGGTGGGGGAGCGAAGCACTCCCATGGATCTGCTGCCGGTCACCGCCTCGGCGCGGTTTTTGCAAATTCGGAGACCCTGATGATCGAGCTCAGCAACCTCACGAAACGCTATGGTCGCTTCACCGCGGTGGACGGAATCAACCTGACGATTCCGCGCGGCGAGCTCTATGGCCTATTGGGTCCGAACGGGGCCGGCAAGACCACCACGATGCGGATGATCGCGGGCATTCTGCAGCCGAGCTCGGGCACCGTGAAAATCGCCGGCATCGACATCCAGCAGAATCCACTGGTCGCCAAGAGCCGGCTTGGCTTCATCCCGGACCGCCCCTTCGTCTACGACAAGCTGACCGGCGCCGAGTTCCTGCGTTTCGTCGCGGGATTGTACGGCCAGGGTGGCCCCGAAATCGAACGACGGGTCGACGAGCTGCTGGAGTTGTTCGAGCTGGCGCAATGGAAGGATGAGCTCACCGAGTCGTACAGCCATGGCATGCGCC
>JBEPVJ010000302.1:0-3853 GCA_041691095.1 Gemmatimonadales bacterium | reverse complement strand
CTCAAGTACTACGACGTCTGGTTCCAGCGAATCGGCGGCGTCCTGATCATCCTGTTCGGACTCTACTGCCTGGGCGTGATCCGCCTGGCGTTTCTCGACCAGGATGCCCGCCTGCACTTGGACCGGAAGCCGGTCGGGTACTTGGGCTCGGTGCTGGTGGGAATGGCATTCGCCGCCGGGTGGACGCCGTGCATCGGACCGATTCTCGGCGCGATTCTCGGTCTGGCCGCGACCGAGGCCAGCCTGGGGAAGGGCATGGTGCTGCTCGGCGCGTACTCGCTGGGACTGGCCGTGCCGTTTCTGATCGCGGCATATGCCGCCGAGTCGTTCCTGGGCTGGTTCCAGCGGTTCCGGCGCTACCTGCCTTGGGTCCAGCGAGTAAGCGGTGTGTTGCTCATCGTGGTGGGCGTGTTAATGGCCACCGGCCAATTCACCCGCATGGCGGGCTGGCTCAAAAGCCTGACCCCGAATTCTCTCCGGAAGTGGCTGTAGTCACTCAGCGCGGACGCAAGTCTCGAAATACGGCCAACCTAGCGCCGTTCGTGTGCAAGAGGGCCTGCCTTTGCCGTCTCCTGCACTGCGCCATCTGTGGCCCGCAACTGAGTGACGAGACGAAATTCAAACGGTGGCGAAGGTTCAATCCGGCAAGGGAGGTCGCATGAGGCGGTTCTATTTCGCACTGATCGGTCTAGCGGTCGCGGCGGCGTGCGGTCAAAAGAAGCCCGACCAGTCGGCCATCAGCATCGATACGGCATCGCGCGACATCAAGCTCACCACGCCCGATAGCACCGTGGCGCTGAACGACGCGCCCTCCATCGCACCAAACAAGGTGGATACCGTTTATCTGCCCCAGGCCACTCCGCCGAAATCCACCACGCCCAAGCCGCGCCAGAATTCGCCATCCACTTACCGTCCGAGCCCAAGGACGGCAAGCCCTCCGCCGGCTCCAACCGCGGTGCCGGCGCCACTTCCCGCCGTGCCGGTCAGCCACACGCTGGCGGCCGGGACGGTCGTGGAGACCCGGTCGACCCGCGCCCTGACCTCGCGCACCAACAAGCCCGGCGAGACGTTCACCGCAACGGTCGATGAAGCGGTAACGACGCCGAGCGGCCGGGTCGTCATTCCCGCAGGCTCCGAAGTGACCTTGACCATCGACTCGCTCAAGCCGGCGGAGAGCAAGAGCGACAAGGATGGAACCATCATTTTCCGTGCGACCAGCGTGCTGGTGAACGGGCAGTCCATGCCGATCGATGCAGATGTCACCTACGTCGAGCACACGCTCAAGGGTCGCGGGGTCGGCGCCGGCGAGGTGGGTAAGGTGGGAGTCGGGGTCGTGGCGGGCGCCATCATCGGCAAGGTGATTGGGGGCGGAACCGGCGCCGCGGCAGGGGGAGTCGTCGGCGGTGCGGCCGGCGCCGTGGTAGCAGCACATACCGCCGATCGGGACGTGGTGATCCCGGTAGGCGCCAAGATCCGGCTCGCCCTCCGATCGGATTTTACGGCGAACTAGTAACCCGCGCCGCCGCCGCCTCGGCGGGGGTCGCTGGCTCCCTGCCAGCCGGACTTGATGCGGAGGATGGCCTCCACGTCGCCCATGTAGCTTCGAAAGCGAATCCCGTGGCCGAGCCTCATCAGCTCGGCCACGGTCGCATCGGTCACCCCGCCAGAGTCGGCCGATTCCCGCTCCAGCTGGATCGAGTCGGGGCGCGCCTGGTGAAACATCCGGGGCGCACCGACGGCATCGGCCAGCGTCATGCCGTGATCGATGATGTTCGAGATGACATGGTAGACGCTGGTGATAATGGTGGTCCCACCTGGGGAGCCCACAACCAGGAAGAGTTTGCCGTTCGGATCCAGCACGATCGTCGGCGCCATGGAGGAGAGCGGCCGTTTGCCGGGCGCGATGGCGTTGGACGGGCCCTCGATGGATCCGTACATATTCGGCTGGCCCGGCACGGTCACGAAGTCGTCCATCTCATCGTTGAGCAGGAACCCCGCCCCGCGAACCGTCACCGCGCTGCCAAATGAATTGTTGAGGGTCGTGGTGAGGCTCACCGCATTGCCTGCCGCATCGACCACCGAGAAATGCGTGGTCGAAGGCCCTTCGTGCAGCTCGGCCACTGCGGCCGGCGTCGGGGTGGCCCGCAGGGTGTCGATCTGGGAGTGCAGCCTCTTCCCGAACGCTTTGCTGGTCAGCAGCGCGACCGGGTTGGTCACGAAAGCCGGGTCGCCCAGCCGTGAGTTGCGCATGATGAATGCCCGGCGCATCGCCTCGGCCTCGCGGTGCAGTAACGCCGCCGATCCGAACGGCGGCAGTGGGCTATAGCCCTCCATCTCGTTCAGGATCATCGCCAGCGTCACGCCACCGGAAGACACCGGAGGCATGCCGTACATCGTGTAGCCCCGATATCCGAATTTGAGCGGGATCCGCGCGACGGGCTTGTACTGCACCAGGTCCGCCTTCGAGATGATGCCACCGGTTCGCGCCACCTCCGCGACCAGCGAGTCGGCCACCCAGCCGCGGTAGAACCCAGCTGCGCCCCGATCGCGAATCGCAATGAGAGTGCGTGCGAGATCGGGCTGTTTCAGAGTCGAGCCGATGACCGGAGGCGCACCATGGGGAAGAAACTGGGCCCGGCTGGACGCGAAGCTGCCCAGTCGGGCCGAGTCGTACTCGATGGCAATGCTCCGGTATTCATCGACGAGATACCCGTCCCGCGCCAGTTTCACCGCCGGCTCGAGCAGCGACTTCCACGGCAGGCTGCCGAATTTCCGGTGCGCTTCGGCCAGGCCCGCCACACTCCCGGGAACCCCGGAAGCGAGCCCGCCGGTCAGGCTCTTGCCGTTCCCTTTGCCGTTGGCGTCCACGTACATGGTAGCCGTGGCCCGGGCCGGTGCAACCTCGCGAAAATCGAGTGCGCTCACCTCGCCCGATGCTTTCCGGTACAGCAGAAAGCCGCCGCCGCCGAGGTTGCCGGCCGAGGGGTGAACCACCGCGAGCGCGAACGCCACTGCCACGGCGGCGTCCACGGCATTGCCTCCATGCTTGAGCACATCGCGGCCGATCTCGCTGGCGATCGGACTGCTCGAAACCACCATCGCGCTGGCTCCCTCCGACACCGTGGACCTCGCCTTGAACGGCCAGGTCACCGGGATGCCGGCGGTTTGCGCGGAGACGGGAGAGATCGCCGTGAGGAGGAGCAGCGACCAGAGTGCCGGAAGGCGACGGAGCACGGAGACCTCGACTGGAGAACGGATAGGAGCGTAACTTACCGGGAATCATGCCTCAGCACAGCGATCCTACCGCGCTTATCCTCACCGAGCGAAGGAACCCCCGCTCGTCTGACATCGATACCGCGAGCCCGCTCGAGATTGTCGATCTCATCGGGGCAGAAGACGCCGGGGTGCCGGCCGCCGTGGCGAAAGCCCGCCTCGAGATCGCGCGGGCGATGGAGCTGATCGAGGCCGCGTTCCGCGCGGGCGGCCGGCTCTTCTATATCGGTTCCGGCACCAGTGGGAGGCTGGGCGTCCTCGACGCTTCTGAATGTCCGCCGACGTTCGGCGTCTCTCCCGGGATGGTTACCGGAATCATCTCCGGGGGGTACCCTGCGCTGGTACAATCGGTCGAGGGCGCGGAAGACGATCCGAACCAAGGTAGCGCGGAAATGGATTCCCGGGGTGTCGGCGCCACGGACGTGGTGGTGGGCATCGCCGCGAGCGGGACGACGCCGTTCGTTCACGGCGCGCTGGCGCGGGCCCGGTTGCTCGGGGCGCGCGCCGTCTTCCTCACCTGCGCCGAGCCGCCGCGGTCGATGCTCGACATCTGCGACGTGATCATCGTGGTGCGTACCGG
>JBEPVJ010000301.1:0-3894 GCA_041691095.1 Gemmatimonadales bacterium | reverse complement strand
CGTTCGACCCGCGCCCGGGCGAGGAGTGCGCGTCCCTCCCCGCCTTCGATTCGGTCGAGCCAGGACTGCCCGGCCAGCAGGCGGACGACGGCCCCCCACCCCTCCCAACCGGTCGCGGCTTTTGCGGCCAGGAGTGCTATGGCCGGCTCGCCCCCTGCCGGGCCCGCGAGGGTCGGCGCAAGCAGTCGGCTCGCGAGGTATGGCCTCCCCTGCGACATGGCCCGGGTGGCGTAGGCGACAGTTGGTGGTGGATCGGACGGCGCGGAAGCCTGGGCCCGGAGGGGGGCGCCTGTTGCGAAGGCCAGCGCCGCCACGAGGATTGCGCGCGGCAGCGGCGAACGGGAGCGGGCTCGACGATGTCGAAGGTGGGAAGGCGTCACGCCGGTGAATTTAGCGCGTGACGCCTCCAAAATACGGGGTGCCGGTCAGGCGTGTGCGGGGTGACTCGATTCCGGGAAGTGGGGCAGGGGACGGTCGAGATAGACCGTTCCCTTTTCCGACCCAAAGAGCCGCGGATCGCTCGGGAGCGTGACGCTCCCCAACGGGACTCCGTGCTCATCGGTGATTTCAAGTTTCTCGGCGTGCTCGTGAATTTCCTGGCGGGCCAGCAGCATCGGAACCTCCCGGTCGGTGCATTTGCTTCACCCAATGAGATGCAGGGTCCCGGAAAAGCGTTGCAGATACGCAGCGGGTCGCGCGACCCAGGCGGCCGGCGGCGGTCCGCTGGCCATCGGGGGTGTAACGAATTATTCATGAACGACGTAGGTTGAATCGAACGTCCTTCATCATCCGACTCTTTACCCAGGTGTCTCATGCGGCTCGCACCGGCTGCGCTCCTTTTTTCGCTGGCGGCGGTGATCGCCCGCCCCCAAATCAGTGCCGCCACGCCCGCCCTCGCTTCGGCGGACACGCTCCGCGGCACGGTTTCCGATCCCAAGGGTCAGCCGATCGCCGGCGCCTCTGTCACCATCCCCGAGCTGGGGCGCTATGTCGTCACGGGAGCCGATGGCGGGTTTGCCGTTGCCGACGTCATCCTGCCCCGCTTCTCGATCGTGGTGCGGCGAGTGGGCTACGCTTCAATCTTCAAGGCAATCTCCGGAGCGAGCCCGCCGCGGCTGTCGCTGACGCTGACACCGACGGCGCTTCACCTCGAGCCAGTGACCGTCACGGCCACGCGCAGCTCCATCGATCCGCTTTCCTCTCCACTCCCGACCTCCGCGCTCTCGGGCGAGCTGCTTCGGCGTGAGCATGAAGTGTCGCTGGCTCATGCGCTCGACCGGCTGGCCGGTGTCAGGACACTGAGCACCGGGGCGCAGGTGGGCAAGCCGATGCTCCGCGGCCTCACCGGACCCCGGGTGCTCGTGCTGGACAACGGGCTCCGGCTCGAGGATTACTCCTGGAGCGATGAAGACGGGCCGTCGGTCGACTCGCGGATGGCGGAGCGAGTGGAAGTGATCCGGGGGCCGGCCAGTGTGCTCTACGGCTCAGACGCCATCGGGGGTGTCATCAACGTCGTAGGCAACGACGTTCCCGATGCGCGTGGCCAGCACGCCTTTGCACGCGGCGCCGCCGACATCTACGGTGGTACCAACAACAAGGAAATCGGCGGGTCACTGCGGATGGAGGGCGCCAGTGGCGCCTTCGGCTGGCGTGCCAGCGGCATCGGGCGGCACGCGGGCAACATCCACACCCCGACGGGCAACGAGGAAACTCCTACCGGCGACATCTTCGATACCGGGTATCACGCCATCAACGGCGAGCTGGCCGTCGGGGTCCACGGTGAAAAGGCGAGCGCCGGCCTCCGCTACGAGCGCTATGGCGGAGACTTTCAGATTCTCGACGGCCCGCCCGTCGAAGACGACAACGTGAGCGGGCCGCTCCGTCGTCTCTCCGACAACCGGATCCAGGGCACCACGAGCTGGCAGCTCGGCGCGGCGCGGCTGGAAACCAGAAGTCAGTGGCAGCGGCATTCACTCCAGGAGCTGGTGGGCGACAGCCGCGTCGGGGACGACACACCTTCCTTCGACCTCCTGCTCAACACATACACCACAGATGTTCTGTTCCACCACGCCGGAGCCAGCTGGCTCTCCGGCACGATCGGCATCTCGGGTCTCTATCAGGACAACACGTCGACCGGCGTCTTTCCGTTGGTTCCAGACGCCCGGACCACCAACGGCGCTCTCTTCGCCTTCGAGCAAGGCACCTTTGGCCGGTGGAGCATTCTGGTTGGTGCTCGCGGAGATGCCCACCATATCTCGGCTGACGCCAACGGCGACCTTGCCCTGGCGAGCCAGACCCGCAGCACTTCCGCATTTTCCGGGGACCTTGGCGTCGTGTTCCGCCCGGTGTCCGGGTTTGCGCTGGCTGGCAATGTCGGCCGCGCATTCCGCTCACCCACACTCTTCGAGCTGTTCACCAACGGCCCGCACCTCGGCGAGGACCGTTTCGAGATCGGCCTGCCGAGCGCCAAACCCGAGACCAGTCTCAATCTCGATCTGAGCGCGCGTTGGGAGCTGGGCCGATTCCGGGGAGAAGTGGCCGCGTATCGCAACCGGATCGATCACTTCATCTTCATTCAGGCGAATGGCGATACCGCCTCGGTCATGCAGGACGACGGCACCACCGCCGACCTGCCGGTCTTCCAGTTCGAGCAGACGTCGCGGGGTGTGCTCAGGGGCGTGGACGTGTCCGCCGAGCTCGCGGCGCTTCCAGTACTTACCCTGCGCGGACGGTTTGACATGGTGCGAGGCACCGATGAATCGACCGACGCCCCGCTTCCGCAAATACCTCCGGATCGGGCAGACTTCGAAGCCGAGCTGCACACCATGGGCGAACACCCGGCCCATCGTCTCTACCTCTCGGTTGGTACTCAGATTGTCGCGGCCCAGAACCGACTGAGCGAGTTCGACACGCCGACCGGCGGCTACGCCCTGCTGCACCTCGGCGCGGGCGCGGCGCACATAGTGTCCGGCCGCCAGTTCTACCTGGACATTCAGGCGCACAACGTCACCAACAAGCGCTACAATGATTTCCTGAGTCGCTACAAGACGTTCGCGTATGAGCAGGGCCGGAACGTGGTTGTCCGGGTCTCCACGGGATTCTAGGGAGCCGCGTCCGCCCCCATCGTTACAATTGTTCCACGCTGAAACCACCGGGTCAGGCTGAGCGTACGGGGTCATGTCGTGAGGATCTTTCCTCTCACCTCAATACTCTCACTTCTCCGCTGACCGGGCCCATGGATACTCTGATCCAGGACATTCGCTACGCGTACCGGTCGCTGCGCCAGGCTCCCGGGCTCTTCCTCGTGGCGGCGCTCTCTCTCGCCATCGGGGTCGCGGTGAACGTGACGCTGTTCGCCGGCGCTGATATCCTGTTGTTTCGGCCGCTCGACTACCCCAACGGCCAACGTCTGGTCCAGGTCTGGAGCGACAACAAGACTCGTGGCTGGAACCAGAGCAGCATCTCGCTGCCCGATCTGGTGGATTGGAAGAAGGAGAGCACCACCCTTTCCATCGCTGGGTACAACCCCGGCAACTACAACCTTGCCGAGGGAGATCGGCCGGAGCGGGTGGGCGGGCTCAGGGTGGGCGCCAATTTCTTCTCGCTGCTCGGGGTCACCCCCGCTCGGGGGCGCTTCTTCAATGACGACGAGGAGACGCCGGGCCGCGGGCGGGTTGCGGTGCTCGCCGATGGGTTCTGGAGGAATCGCTTCAACTCCGATTCGAGCGTTGTCGGGAAAAGCATCAGGCTCGACGGCCAGGCGTTCACCGTGGTCGGCGTGCTGCCGCCGCAATTCCGGTTCGGCGAGCTTAATCAGATCTTCACTCCCCTGGAGATTTCCCCGAACGAGGATCGGGGCTCCCACTCGTTCGAGGCCATCGGCCTGTCGAAGCC
>JBEPVJ010000300.1:0-3906 GCA_041691095.1 Gemmatimonadales bacterium | reverse complement strand
CACCGCGCAGACGCCGACCACGGAGGCGGCGGCCGGCGAATGCCTGAACGGTTCCTTGTCATTCTCCCTACGTACAATGAGAGTCAGAACCTGCCGAGAATCGTTCCCCTGATTCTCGCGCAGGACCTCCGGCTCGAAATCCTCGTGGTGGACGACAACTCTCCCGATGGCACCGGCCGGGTGGCAAACGACCTGGCCGGTGTGAACCCCCGGGTTCATGTGCTGCATCGCGAGCACAAGGAAGGACTCGGCCGAGCCTACCTTGCGGGCTTTGCCTGGGGACTGACGCGGGGCTACGACCTCCTGTTCGAGATGGATTCCGATTTTTCGCACGACCCAAAGTTCCTGGGAGACCTCATCACGGCCGCGGCCGATGCCGACCTGGTGGTCGGATCGCGCTACAAAACCGGCGTCAATGTCATCAACTGGCCGATGTCCCGCCTCCTGCTGTCTTACGGAGCGAATCTCTATGCGCGCGCCATCACTGGAATGCCGTTGACCGACGCCACCGCGGGGTTCAAGTGCTTTCGCAGGGAGGTCCTGGCGGCCATTCCGCTCGAGCGGGTCCGCTCCAACGGCTATGCCTTCCAGATCGAGATGAACTTCCGGGCCTGGAAGAAAAAGTTCCGCCTTCGAGAGGTCTCGATCGTTTTTACCGACAGGGTCGAAGGCAGCAGTAAGATGAGCAAGGCGATCGTACGGGAAGGGGTCTGGGTCGTTTGGTGGCTTCGGATCAGCAGCCTGCTGGGGCGGCTGTGAGCCTCCATTTCTACAAGATGACCGGCTCGGGGAATGATTTCGTCTTCCTGGACGGCCGGGTCTCGCCGGTGACGGACTGGTCGGCTGAAGCCATCGCCTCGGTCTGTGATCGGCGCACCGGGGTGGGCGGTGACGGCCTGGTGATAGCCACCCCTGAAGGCGCCGACGGCGTCAGAATGGTCTACTTCAACGCCGACGGCTCCCGGGCTGGTATGTGCGGCAACGCGGCCCTCTGTACCACCCGGCTGGCGGCCCGCCTCGGCATCGCTCCCGAGGCCGGCATGCTACTGCACAGCGACACCGGCGTCCTGCGAACCCGGTGCGTCGGTCCCGGCTGGGGCGCCGAGCTGCTGTTGCCCAATTTTGGTCTTCCCACGCCGGTCGGTCTGGAGCTTAAGTCCGGGGAGCGCTGGATGGTCAGCTGTACCGTCGGCGTGCCCCATCTGGTGGTGCTGGTGGACGACCTGGCTGGGGTGGACGTCCTGGGGCGCGGCCTGGAGCTCAGGAGCGATCCCGCCTTCGCTCCTGGTGGCCTGAACGTGAACTTCGTCGGGCGCGACCCAAGGAGTGCGGAGGCCAGATGGGGTCTGCGCACCTACGAGCGGGGCGTCGAAAACGAGACGCTGGCTTGTGGCACCGGAACGGTCGGAGCGGCCTTCGCGCTGGCGACTCATGGTCTTGACGGGCTGCCGGTGAGGATTGCCTCGTGGGGCGGAAACATCTATTCAGTGGCGGGGCAGGTTGGAGCTGGAAACGCAGAGGAGCCATGGCTCTGTGGTGAGGGCCGCTTGGTTTTCGAGGGAACTTTGCCGACCTAGTCCATCCGTAACGTATATCGCACCAATTACTTGTGACAATTCGCCAGGGAATGTGTGACGGCCTTTTCCACAGTTGTCCACTTAGTTACTTAACATAATACATCTTATACGCACTTAAATGGGCACCGAAAAGAAAAGGCCGGGCTGCGAAAGCCAGGCCTTTCCACCATCCAATTCTCACCCTGGAGCAGCTTAGATGCTTCCTTTGGTCCACTCGGCCAGGCGGACCTCAGCCTCTGCCTCACCAGGAACCTCGCGCCCGAACTTCGAGATGATTCCGCGCAAGACTCCCTCGGCGTCCTTCTCCTTACCTGAGAGCCGTAGCGACCGGGCTTGGCCCAGAAGCGCATCGACCTTTCGATAGCTCTCCGTGGCCAGGTCTGCCGCCTTGCCGTAGGACTGAGCCGCATCGTCGTATTTCTTGAGGTTCTCGAGTGCTCCGCCCCGCATGCTCCAGGCACCCGAAGCGTAGAACGCCGGAGGATTCTTCTCGGCGAACTTCTTGAGCTCATCCGCTGCGATCTGGGTCTGTCCTGAGGCCAGTCGAACCTCGTTGACGGCCAGGTCGGCGGCGTAGCCTGCCTCGGTGCCACTGAAGGACTGGGACACCCGCTGGAATTCGGTCGAGGCAACGGGAAGGTTCCCCGCCTCGAACGCCGAGCGGGCGCGATCGAGTGCCTCGAGGGCGGCCAGCTCCTTGCGCTTGCCGGTTTCGATGAAAAGCCAAGCTCCCACCGCAATCACCGCAATGGCGATGGCGGCGTAAGACACGACTTTCTGGTTCTTTTCGAACCAGACCTTGAGGGCGGATTCATCGTTGGCCGCGACCGCAGGAACCGGCGCGGGCTTGGGTGCTGTGACGGTGGACTGTACGGTCGAAGCCATCTGGATCCTTATTCGGGGTTCGGGGTCGAGTGCCCCCGGGGCGACTCGAACGCCCGGCCTACGGTTTAGGAAACCGCCGCTCTATCCACCTGAGCTACGGGGGCCAAGCCCTTGAATCTATCGGACTTGCGTAGCTTGGGTCAATGAGCCGGATGCCGCGGGTTGCTACTGTGATGCACACACCTACTTGGTGAGTTAAACCACTACTTGCAAACATGATACGAGTCGTGATCTCTACAAGATAGTCTTCAAATGTTTACTCGTTACCGAAACTTCTTCTCTTGCCTGATGCTCCGCCGCTGTTTGACGATCCCCACGACCATCGGCAGGACCGATAATCCGATGATTCCTAGTACTACTAGGCCGAAGTTGTTGCGAACGAGCGGAATGTTTCCAAAGAAGTACCCCGCCCAGACAAACGCACTCACCCAGAGCGCCCCGCCCGCCATGCTGTATACCAGAAACCGGGGATAAGCCATTGCCCCGATACCAGCCACGAACGGCGTGAAGGTCCGAACGATTGGGATGAACCGGGCAATCACCACCGTTTTTCCGCCGTGCCGGTCGAAGAAGGCGCGAGTACGCTCGAGGTACTCCCTCCGGAAGAAACGCACTTCGCCGCTGAACGCCCGCGGCCCCAGGTAGCGACCGGCCCAGTAGTTGACGTTGTCCCCAGCGAGCACCGCGGCAAAGAGCAGCAGCGTCAGGACCTTGGGGTCCAGCGATCCCAATGCCGCAAAGGTGCCCGCCGCGAAGAGCAGTGAGTCGCCTGGCAGCAGTGGAGTCACCACCAGCCCCGTCTCGCAGAACAGAATGCCGGCGAGGATCGCGTAGGTCCAGGTACCGTACTGGGCGATGATCTCGCTCAAATGCCGGTCCAGGTGGAGAAAGAAATCGAGTGCGGACTTGAGGAAAGTCAATCCTGGCTCCTTGCATCAAACCCGAATTCACCGAGAAGCGGCACGAAACGAACATCGGAAATGGTGGTGGTACGGACCTGACCATCCGCCTTCTCGACCAGGGTGAGCACCTGCAGATCCTGGTCTCCCACCGGAACCACCATTCGTCCCCCTTCGGCGAGCTGCTCGATGAGCGGAGTCGGCACGGCCGGCGAGGCGGCGGCAACCACGATCGCGTCGTAAGGAGAGTAGGCCCGCCATCCCAGCGTTCCATCGCCCACCACCACGCTGGCGTTGCCGATGCCCGCTGCCGCGAGCGCATCCCGGGCGCCCCTGGCCAATTCCGTGATCCGTTCCACCGCCAATACCGTACTGGCGAGGGACGCGAGGAGCGCAGTCTGGTACCCCGATCCGGCGCCGACCTCGAGCACCCGGTCGGTACCCTTGAGCCGCAGCAGCTCCATCGAGCGAGCCTGAACATAGGGCTGAGAGATGGTCTGGCCGGCCCCGATCGGGAGCGCCTCGTCCGCGTAGGCATCGCGTTG
>JBEPVJ010000299.1:0-3877 GCA_041691095.1 Gemmatimonadales bacterium | reverse complement strand
ATCCCGTGGTGGGCCGCCAGGGCCCCAAGATGTATTCGGCCACGATCCCGCCCGCGGCCAAGGCCAAGCGGATCACGGTCAAGCAGATCCGCTCCGGTATCGGGCACGCGGACACGATGCGGAAAACCCTCCGGGCGCTCGGGCTTCAGCACCACCAGATGACGGTGGAGCTTCCCAACAACGCGTCGGTGCGGGGCATGCTGACCAAGGTGCGGCATCTCATTGAGGTGGCGCCGGCTAAATGACGGTAAGGGGCGAGAGGCGAAAGCCTCCGCGCCCCTCACCCTGAAGAGGATTCGGAACGATGGCTGAGAAGAAGATCACCCTGTCGAACTTGAAGCCGGCGGCCGGCTCCCACCGCAACCGGAAGCGCATCGGTCGCGGGCCGGGCTCGGGCCACGGCAAGACGTCGACCAAGGGCAACAAGGGTCACAAGGCCCGCACCGGCGGTTCGACCAACCCCGGCTTCGAAGGCGGGCAGATGCCGATGTTCCGGCGGCTCCCGAAGCGCGGCTTCACCAATCCGTTCAAGGTCACCTCGCAGACGGTGAACCTGCGGGACCTGGCCAAGCTCGACGCCACCGAGCTGAATCCGGAAACACTGCACGCGGCCGGTCTCATCACCAAGCTCAACCAGCCGGTCAAGCTCCTGGCCACCGGAGAAGCGGACCGGGCCTACTCGGTGCGCGGGGTGGCCATTTCCGCCACCGCCCGGACCAAGATCGAAGCGGCGGGCGGGAAGGTCGAGGCGTAAGGTGACCGCCCCCGCCCCGAAGGCCCCCAGCATCGGGATCGACGACGAGCTCAAGCGAAAGCTGCTCTTCACGCTGCTGGCTGTGTTCATCTACCGGGTCGGCGCGCATATCGCGGCTCCGGGTGTCAACGTCGAAGCGCTGGTGGCCTTCATCCAGAACTCCGGGGCCCAGGGCTTCTTCCAGCTGTACGATACGCTCGGCGGCGGCCTCAACCGGGCCACCATCTTCGCGCTCGGCATCATGCCGTACATCTCGGCGTCGATCATCTTCCAGCTGGCGGGCGGCATCGTGCCCTCGGTCGGCAAGATGCAGAAGGATGAAGAAGGCCGGAAGAAGCTGACCCAGTGGACCCGGTACATGACGATCTTCATCGCCCTGTCCCAGGCCTACACCTTCACCCTCTTCACCGAATCCATTCCCGGGGCCATGATCCACCCCGGCTTTGCCTCCCGCCTCACGATGGTGTTTACGCTCACCGCCGGTGCGGTATTCGTGATGTGGCTGGGCGAGCAGATCACCGAGCGCGGCATCGGCAACGGCATGAGCCTGCTCATCGCCGTGTCGATCATGGAGCGGCTCTGGCCGGCAGCGATCAACTTGATCCGCTCCGTCAAGGATCACGTCATCAGCGGCGGCGGTGCGCTGCTGCTGGTGGTGCTGGCGATCGGGGCCATCGCCGCCGTGGTGGCAATGACCATCGCGGCGCGGCGCATTCCGATCCAGATTCCCCGAAAAGTCATGGGCCGCGGCCGCATCCGGGAAGGCCAGAAAACCTTCATTCCGATCCGGCTGATCACCGCCGGCGTGATGCCGATCGTCTTCGCGCAGACCATCATCATCGTGCCGGGCACCCTCGCCAACTTCACCAAGAACCCGGTGCTCACCGACATCGCGGCGACCTTTGCGCCGGGCACCTTCTGGTACAGTCTCACCTTCGGTGTCATGGTGGTGCTGTTCAGCTACTTCTACACCTCCATCATTTTCAATTCGGTGGACTTGTCGGAGAACCTGAAGAAGCAGGGTGGCTTCATTCCGGGCGTGAAGCCCGGCGCGGCCACGGCCGACTATATCGATGCGGTGCTCTCGCGGGTGACGCTGCCCGGTGCGCTCTTCCTGGCCGCCATCGCCATCATCCCGATCGTCGTGGCGCAGAAGGTCGGCTTCCAGGCGGTGTTCGGCGGCACCTCGATCCTGATCGTAGTCGGCGTCCTGCTGGACACCATCGCCCAGGTCGAGCAGCACCGGACCCTGCGCAAGTACGACAGCTTCATGAAGACCGGCCGGGTCAAATTCCGGGGGCGGCAGCAGCGCTTCATGTAAGGCGTGGACCTGGCGGCGGGGAGCGGGGAGCGGTAAGCAGGAGACATTCTCCCGCTCCCTGCTCCCCGCTTCCCGCTTCTCAAGAGGAGGCTCGAATGGACATCCTGCTGTTAGGTCCACCTGGCGCCGGCAAAGGCACTCAGGGTGCGCTTCTGGCCACCCGCCTTGGCCTGCCCAAGATCGCGACCGGCGACCTGCTCCGCGAAGCGGTGGCCAATGCCACGCCGCTGGGCCGGGAAGCCAAGGCGGTGATGGAGAGCGGCGCGCTGGTCAGCGATGATCTGATCATGCGGATCGTGCGGGAAGAGCTGGGGCGTCCGTCCGCGGCGCGCGGCGTGATCTTCGACGGGGTCGTCCGTACCCTTCCCCAGGCCGAGGGCGTCGAGAAAATTCTGGGCGACCTGGGCCGGCAGATCGACAAGGTGCTCTTCTTCGACCTCACCGATGACGAAATCCTGGGCCGGCTCGAGAAGCGCCGTGGCATCGAAGGCCGCGCAGATGACGATCCCAAAGCAGTAGCGCGTCGGTTGACCGCTTATCGAGAGCAGACCGCGCCGGTGCTCGACTGGTACCGCAGGCGGGGCGGGGTCACCAAGATTGCGGCGGTGGGCGGAGTCGAAGACATCGCGGCGCGCGTCGAGTCGGAGCTGGGAGCATAGCCAGGCCATGATCATGCTCAAGTCCCCCAAGGAAATCGACACCATGTCCCGGGCGGGCCGCATCGTGGGCGACACCCTGGCGCTGGTGCGCACGATCGTCCGGCCGGGGGTAACCACCGAGGAGCTGGACGCCAGGGCCGAGGCCTTCATCCGCAGTCATCCCGGCGCCACGCCGTCCTTCAAAGGCCTCTACGGATTCCCCAAGACGCTCTGCGTCTCCATCAACGAAGAGATCGTCCACGGCATTCCCTCCACTCGGCGGGTGCTTCGCGAGGGCAGCATCGTGAGCGTGGATGTCGGGGTGTGCGTCGGGGGGTTCCACGCCGATGCCGCCACCACAATTCCGGTGGGGGAGATTTCTCCGGAGGCGACGCGGTTGCTCGACTCGACGCAGGGGGCCCTGGCCGCCGGGATTGCGGAAGCCCGGCTGGGCAATCACGTCGGGGATATCGGCCACGCGGTGCAAACGGTGGCCGAGGCCGCGGGGTTTGGTGTGGTACGGGAGCTGGTGGGACATGGAGTGGGCCAGCGCATGCATGAAGACCCGCAGGTTCCCAACCATGGTCACCCCAAGCGCGGTCCCCGGCTCCAGGCCGGGATGACGCTGGCCATCGAGCCGATGATCACCATGGGTGGCTACGCCACCAAGCTTCTCGACGACAAGTGGACCGTCGTGACTGCGGATGGATCGTTGTCAGCTCACTTCGAGCATACGGTGGCAGTCACCAAGGAAGGGCCCCGAATTCTCACCCAGCCATCCGGCTGAGCAGCCAGGCGTGCAGCGCGGGGTTCCCCGCGACGATCCCTCCATGTACCGGCCTTGCTCGCTCTCCCGCCAAGTCCGTCACGACTCCGCCCGCTTCCCGAATCAGCAGTATCCCCGCCGCAATGTCCCAGGGCGCCAGCACCAGCTCCCAGAATCCATCGAGCCGTCCCGCCGCGACATCCGCGAGGTCGATGGCGGCGGCGCCGGCGCGCCGCACGCCGCTGGTGGCTGGGAGGATGCGGCGGAACTGCTCGAGGTAAACGTCCAGCTCCTCGAGGTATTTGAATGGATACCCGGTGCCGAGCAGGGCGCGGGCCGGATCTTCGATGTCCGAGACCTGGAGCCGCGTCTTGCCGAGCCAGGCGCCTTTGCCCCTC
>JBEPVJ010000298.1:0-3938 GCA_041691095.1 Gemmatimonadales bacterium | reverse complement strand
GACGAAGACGTTGGTCGGCTTGATGTCGCGATGGACCACGAGATTCCGGTGGGCGAACTCCACTGCGGCGCAGACCTGACGAAACAAATCGAGCCGGGCCTTGAGGGGCACACGCTGCTCGGCGCAGTACTGGGTGATAGGCCGCCCGTTCACGAACTCCATCACGAAATAGGGCAGCCCGTCCCCGGTGACACCGCCATCGATCAGCGCCGCGATGTTGGGGTGCTCGAGCGAGGCCAGAATCCGCTGCTCCTGACGGAATCGCCGCGCGATGGCTTCGCTGTCGAGGCTCCGGCCGATGGTCTTGATGGCCACCCGTTTCCGGTACTGGGCGTCGTCGCGGAACGCCTCGTAGACCGCGCCCATCCCGCCCCGGCCGACTTCCCGGACCACGGCCCACGGCCCCAGGCGGCGCCCGATCAGGGAAACTCCCGGAAGCGACGCGTCCGCCAGCTGGAGCTCGGCGCCTTCGGCATCATGGGCGGTCAGCAGGCTCTCGACTTCGCGGCGCACGCCGGAGGGCCCGTCGAAGCCGGCGAGGCGCTCGCGGCGTTCGGCCGCGGCCAGCGCCACCGTCTCCGTGAAGAGGTCGTCGACCGCGCCCCAGAAGAGTGGATCGCTCATGGCGCGGGGGCCTGGTCGCTCAAGTCGCGACGGATCCAGGCCCGGGCAAAGGCCCATTCGCGCTTGACCGTTGCGAGGGAAATGTCCAGAACTTTCCCGGTCTCCTCGAGGCTTAACCCGGCAAAGAATCGCAGCTCGACCACCCGCGCCTTGCGCGGGAAGATGAGGGCGAGCCGTTCCAGCGATTCATCCAGGCCGATCAGGTCGATCCCCTTGTCGCCGCCGCCGACCAGCTGCTCATCGAGTGTAACCCGCTCGAGGCCGCCACCCCGCTTCCCGGCGCGGCGCTCGCGCGCGTGCATGAGCAGCACCCGGCGCATCGCCAGGGCGGCGATGTTGAGGAAATGGGCCCGACTCTCCCAGGACAGATCGGGCTTGCCCACCAGGCGCAGGAAGGCTTCATGGACCAGGGCCGTCGGCTGCAGGGTGTGGTCGCTCCGCTCCTGCCGCATGGCCCGCTCGGCGATCTGGCGCAGCTCCGCATAGATCAGCGGGACCAGTCGCTCGACCGCGGACGCGTCCCCCCCGGAAATCTGATGGAGGAGCAGGGTGACTTCGTGGGCTGCGGGAGATGGGTCGGACATCACCACCGGGGGCGTGTAGCGTGGACTGCCACTGCCAGGTGGAGTATATCGTGCGGCTTGGGGGTGGGCAAACCGGGCCACCGGCTGGGCGTTCCGTCGGGCGGCGCATGAGCCACCGGGAAGGGTTTCAGCACAACTGTACTGAAACCCACTCTGGAGACCTATGCGCCGTTCGACTTTCGTCCTGCTTGGAGTCCTTCTGGCCGTCGCCTGCGGCGGCGGCGCCGGGCCGGTAACCCCTCCCCCTCCTCCGCCGCCCGCGCCTCCACCCCCACCGCCGGCCCCGGCGCCCGTCGCCACGGTCACCCTGAGCCGCGATACCGCCACCCTGGTGCCGCTGCAAACGCTGCAGCTCTCGGCGGTAACCAAGGATCAGGCCGGCATCGTACTCTCAGGCCGGATCGTGACCTGGTCCACCACGCTTCCCGCCACCGCCACCGTATCGTCTGACGGCCTGGTGACCGCGGCCGCCGCGGGCACCACATCCATCTCGGCCAGCAGCGAAGGGAAGAGCGGCGTCGCGGCCATCACGGTCAAGGACGGTGCGGTCGTAGCTGCCACCGGCGGCATCGCGGCCACCGCAGACGGCGCCGCGCGGGTTACCGTGCCGGCCGGCGCCCTCGCGGCCACCCAGGCGTTAACCATCACACCGGTGCTCAACCCCTTGCCGAACCCGCTGCTCATCCCCGGCACGGCGTACGACTTCGGCCCCACCATGACCTTCGCGCAGCCGGTCACCCTCCGGATCAGCTACGCCGGCTCAACCCTCCCGCCCTCGGCCGATCAGAGCCTGTTCCGGATTCACCGGCTCACCGCCGGCGCGTGGGTAGAGGTGCCCGGGAGCACGGTGGATATCCCCGGGAAGACGGTCTCGGCGCCGACCAGCGGTTTCAGCACCTACGCCATCGTACAGCTGTCTCCCGCGCCGACGATCAGTCTGAGCGCCGCCACCGCCGCATTCGCCGCGACCGCCGGGGGCGGCAATCCCCCTCCGCAGAACACGATTCGGGTGACCAACACCGGGACGGGCAGCCTGACCGGCCTGGCGGTGGGCACCATCACCTATCAGGCTGGACAACCGGCCGGTTGGCTGACCACCGGCGTCACGCCGAGCACCGCCCCGGGCACGCTCACTCTCTCGGCAACAACCGGGAGTCTCCCGGCCGGGGTGTACACCGCGACCGTGCCGATCACCGCGACCGCCCCGGGCGTGACTAACAGCCCGGCGAGCGTCGCCGTGACGTTCACGGTGGCGGCGGCGGCTGGCGTGCCGTTCGTCGAGATCGACGCGGGACCGAACCACTCCTGTGGCCGTATCGCGTCCGGGGCGGCCTGGTGCTGGGGTCAGAACCTCGCCGGCCAGCTTGGGGATGGCACCACGGCGGATCGGCTGGTCCGGACGCCGGTGAGCGGCGGCATCTCGTTCGCGGAGCTCAGCCTTGCATTCGGTCATACCTGCGGCCGCACCGCCGCCGGGGCGGGGTACTGCTGGGGTTACAACGCCGGCGGAGCGTTGGGTGACGGCACCACGGTGAACCGGCTGGTGCCCACGCCCGTGACTGGCGGCCTCTCCTTCGTCGAAATCAGCGTCGGACACTACCACTCCTGTGGCCGAATCCAGAGCGGGGCGGCCTACTGCTGGGGCCAGAACGTCATCGGAACCCTTGGCGATGGCACTATCACGCAACGTCTGGTGCCGACGCTCGTGAGCGGCGGCATCCCGTTTGTCGAACTCCATGCGGGGGACCGGCATTCCTGCGCCCGCACTGCGGCCGGCGCGACCTATTGCTGGGGCTGGAACAACTGGGGCCAGCTTGGTGACGGCACCACGACGGATCGGCTGGTGCCGACGCTCGTCAGTGGCGGCATCCAGTTCGTCGAGATCAGTGCTGGCGTCAGTCACTCCTGCGGCCGCACGGCGGGAGGGGCGGTCTACTGCTGGGGCCAGAATACCGAAGGCGAGCTTGGCGACGGCACGACCACGCAACGTCTGGTTCCCACGTTGGTGACCGGGGGCATCTCCTTCGTGGAGATCGATGCGGGGTACGAATTCACCTGTGGCCGCACCCAAAGCGGGGCGGCCTACTGCTGGGGCTATAACATCATTGGATTCCTTGGCGACGGCAGCACCACGCAGCGTCTGGTGCCCACGCTCGTCTCTGGCGGCATTTCTTTTGTCGAGCTCAGTGTTTCACCAGGCCATTCGTGCGGCCGTACCGCCGCCGGGCTGGCCTATTGCTGGGGCGGCAACAACGGGGGCGCGCTGGGTGATGGCACCACGACGAATCGGCTGGTTCCAACCCTGGTCCTGCCATGAGGTGAGACGAGCTAACACCCACCGGAGTCTGGACGCCCCGAGCCGAACGGGGAAACGTGATAGGCCCGGGCATACGCCCGGGCCTATCCGCTTCTCGGCGCGGCGGGATGTTGAGCCGTTTGGGCCCAACCTGGCACATCTCGGGAGACAACTCTTTGTCTGGTTGTCATCTGGCCGAAAATCGCCTCTTCTGATGGATGTCCCATGCGTCCCAGGTCTTTCTCCTTCCTGACCCCGATTCTTGCTGGCGCGCTGCTGTTCGGAGCGGCCTGTGGCAGCGATAGCACCAGCCCGCCTCCCGCACCGCCGCCCCGGCCAGCGCCGCCTCCGCCGCCCGCGCCGCCCCCGCCGCCGGCCCCCGCGCCCCGCACCCAGATTGCCCGGCAAACCGTGCCGGGCACCCGCGGCCCGCG
>JBEPVJ010000297.1:0-3986 GCA_041691095.1 Gemmatimonadales bacterium | reverse complement strand
GCAGGACGTTCTGGTGCACATGGAGCCGTTCGAGGGCACGTGACCCTCGAGGAGCGGTTCGATCGTCACCTGGCGGCGCTTGGCCTCTCGGCGGGTCCGGTGCTGGTCGCTGTATCAGGTGGCCCCGACTCCCTCGCCCTCCTCCACCTGCTGGCCCGTTCGTCTGCCGCCAGCGGCCTGGCGCTGCATGTGGCTCATGTCGATCACGGCATTCACCCCGACAGTGCGGCCGTGGCCGGTTCGGTTCGCGACGCCGCTGCATCCTTCGGGTTTCCCTTCCATATGGTGGAGCTCCAGCTTGGGCCCGACGCCACCGAAACTCGCTCCCGCGAGGCCCGCTACGCGTGGCTCTTCCGGCAGGCCGCCGAGCTCGGCGCGGCGCTGATTCTGACCGCCCACCATCAGGACGATCAGGTCGAAACGATTCTCATGCGGGCCTTGAAGGGCTCGGGCCCCGCCGGCCTGGCCGGGATCGCGTCGCGCCGGGGTAAGCTGGTACGACCGCTCCTGCCGTTCCGGCGGGAAGAGCTGGCCGAACATCTGCATCGGGTGGGACTCCAAGCCTGGACCGACCCCGCCAATAGGGACCCCAGGCATCAGCGCTCATGGATCAGGACCAAGCTGCTCCCGATGCTCCGGGACAGGGTGCCGGACGTGGACCTGCGGCTCCTCGCGGTCGGGCGGCAGGCGGCGGCGAACCGGGCGGCGTGGGACGCGCAGCTCGACGCCATCCCGGGGCTCGAGTTGTCGCGAGAAGCGGGTGGGGTTTCCGTTGCTGCCACCCCTCTCAAAGGGTATGATTCCGTCGTACTTCGGGCGCTGTTCGGGGCGCTTGGCCGCAGGGCAGGAATCCAGATCGGCCCGGCCCGGTCGGCCCGGATCGAGCGGTTACTCGGCGCTGGACGAAGCGGGGCGGTCGCGGAGCTGGGCTCGGGGTGCGCGGCCGAGCTCTCGTTCGGCCGCCTTCGCCTCGTTCGGGGGCCTGCGCATCCTGTACCGTGGGTGCCGCTCGTGCTCGAGGGAGTTTCGGGAGAACTCATCGCGGGTACCTGGCGATTTTCCTGGCGCCGTGAGCCAGCGCCCGAGCGGATGGAGCGTAACCAGCCGTTCAGCTGGTTCAGCGACGGCTCGTATCTCGTGCGTCCCTGGCGCGCCGGAGATCTTCTCAGGCCATTGGGCGGCAGCGGAAGGAGACTCGTGGTGCGCTGCATGCAGGACGCCAAGATCCTCCGGAGCCGGCGCGCGGAGTGGCCGGTGGTCGAGGCCGCCGGGCAGGTGGTCTGGGTGCCCGGTGTGATCCGCTCCGCGGAACGGGTACCCGTAGCGGGCTTGCTTGCGCTGAGGATCGATGCCGACCTCGCCTGAGGTATTGCGCCGCACCGGCGGTCGAGTGGTCAAGTCGATCGTCTACACCGAAGCGACGATCGCCGCGAAGGTGGGGGAGCTGGGCCTCGACATCACTGCGGCGTATCCAGCGGGTGATTTGCTGCTCCTGGGGCTCCTCAAGGGAAGCTTTATTTTCCTGGGAGATCTGGTGCGAAAGATCGAGCGTCCGCTCCAGGTCGATTTCCTGGTCGCGAGCTCTTACGGTGCGGGCACTACGTCGTCCGGCCACGTCCGGCTGTTGTACGATCCAGAAACTCGTCTCGAGGGCAAGCACATCGTGCTGGTCGAGGACATTGTAGATACGGGCAACACTTTGCGTCGCCTGCTCGGCGTGTTGAAGGACCGGGCGCCGGCGTCCTTGTCTATATGCGCGCTGCTCGACAAAGTCGAGATGCACGCGCCGATGCCGGAGGTTCGGTTCGTCGGATTCCACGCCCCGCCCGCCTTCCTGGTCGGCTACGGACTGGATCACGCCGAAGACTTCCGACATCTCCCCTTTATCGCGGACTTGATGTAATGCAGCAGCGACCGCCTCAGAAGCCCCAGATGCCCAATTGGTCCGGCCTCAGCAAGAATCTCGCGCTCTGGCTGCTCGTCGCACTCCTTGCCGTGGCCATCGTTCAGCTGATGGGCAAGACGAAAGGCGCATCGGGCCAGCTCAATTACACCGAATTCAGCCAGCAGCTCGACGCCGGCAACATCAAGTCGGTCGAGGTGTATAACGGCAAGGAAGTCAAAGGCGATTTCCGCCGTCCGGTTCCTTCCGGCACCACGCAGGTGGGCAGCTTCACGGTGCTGCTCCCGGTGGCCAACGATGCGGTCATGCTGAAGCGGCTCGAGACCGCCGGCGTCACCATCACCGCCAAGGAACCCAAGAGCGGCATCGTTTCGATTCTCCTGGCCATGCTGCCATGGATCGTGATCTTTGCGATCTGGTTCGTGCTGATCCGGCAGATGCAGTCGGGGGGCAACCGGGCTTTCTCGTTCGGGAAGTCCAAGGCCAAGCTGCTGGCCGGAGACACGCCGAAGGTCACCTTCGCCGATGTGGCCGGTGCGGACGAAGCCAAGGTGGAGCTGCAGGAGATCATCGAGTTCCTCAAGGATCCCCAGAAGTTCACCCGGCTGGGTGGTCGGCTGCCCAAAGGCGCGCTCCTGGTGGGCCCTCCCGGCACCGGCAAGACACTGCTGGCCAAGGCGGTCGCGGGTGAGGCGGGGCGTCCCTTCTTCTCGATGTCGGGCTCCGACTTCGTGGAGATGTTCGTCGGCGTCGGCGCCTCACGCGTTCGGGACCTCTTCGAGCAGGGCAAGGCGCACGCCCCCTGCATCATCTTCATCGACGAAATCGACGCCGTGGGCCGTCATCGCGGAGCGGGACTCGGCGGCGGTCACGACGAGCGCGAGCAGACCCTGAACCAGCTCCTCGTGGAAATGGACGGCTTCGAGTCCAATGACGGCGTCATTCTCGTTGCGGCCACCAACCGGCCCGACGTGCTCGACCCCGCGCTGCTGCGTCCCGGCCGGTTCGATCGGATGATCGTGGTGGACGCGCCGGATGTGCGGGGCAGGGAAGGAATCCTCCGCGTGCACACCCGGAAGATTCCGCTGTCGTCCGACGTGCGGCTGGAGACACTGGCCAAGGGCACGCCCGGTCTCACCGGGGCCGACCTCGCCAACCTGGTGAACGAAGCCGCGGTGCTGGCGGCCCGTCGGAACAAGAATCTCGTCGACATGTCCGACTTCGAAGATGCCAAGGACAAGGTGATGCTCGGCGTCGAGCGGCGAAGCCTCCAGCTCACCGACGATGAGCGGAAGCTCACCGCGTATCACGAGGCCGGCCACGCCATCGTATCTCTCAAGGTGCCCGGCTCCGATCCGCTTCATAAGGTCACCATCATTCCGCGGGGTCGAGCCCTTGGCCTCACGGTGTGGCTGCCGGATGAAGACCGTCACAACTACACCAAGGACTGGCTCGAGGGACGGCTCGCCTGTGCGTTCGGCGGGCGCGTCGCGGAAGAGCTGGTCTTCGGCCCGGAGAAGGTCACCACCGGCGCTTCGAACGACATCGAGCAAGCCACCGGCATTGCCCGGCGCATGGTCACCCAGTTTGGCATGAGCGACAAGATCGGTGTCATCGCCGTGGGAGACCGGGAACAGGAAATCTTCCTTGGCCGCGAGATCGGCCATCGTCGAGACGTCTCCGACTCGCTGGCCCAGATGGTGGACTCCGAGGTCAAGCGGATCGTCGACGAGTCCTATGAGCGGGCCCGCGGCATCCTGAGCCAGAATCGAGAGCTGCTGGACCGGTTCTCCGTTGCGTTGCTGGAGCGGGAGACCCTGGACCGCGATGAAATGTCGTTGCTCAATCGCGGCGAGCCGCTCCCCCCGCGCGCCGCGCCGCCACCGCCGCTGCCGCCGCCATCCAAGACCGGGGCGAGCCCCGCCGCGGTTCGAACGCCGATGCTCGGGGCCCCGCCGGCCGAACCCGCCGGCGCGTGAGGGTCGCTCCACTTCCCGGACGGTCCGAAGACGCCGTCCGTGTCGCCCTCCTGTCCCACGGATGGGAGGGCGAGTTGTGTCGGACCACCGCAGAGGGCCTCGAG
>JBEPVJ010000296.1:0-4002 GCA_041691095.1 Gemmatimonadales bacterium | reverse complement strand
TCAGTCACCTGCACCGAAAGAGGAAGCGGGAGCGGTGACCCGACCGCCGCGGTCTGCCCATCGCCGCCGGTCTGAGTCAGCTTGGTGGGCGGAGCGGACGTGGCGCTGGCGGTAAAGACGACCGGATCCAGATCGCCCAGGGTAGCGGCGACCATGTTGGGTCCGATGGACGTTCCGAGCCGGAGCGTGGTCGAGGCGACGCCCTGCGCGTCCGTGGTGGACTGGCTGGGGGTCGTGCTTCCTCCCCCGGCGGAAACCTGCCAGACGATGATCTCGCCTTCGACCGGTGTCCCGCCCTGGTCCAGCACCTTGATGACGAAGGGCTGGGAGAGGGTAGCGCCGATCGCCCCCGTCTGGCCGTCGCCAGAAACTTCCACCAGTGTGGCGAGGCGCGGGCCGGTGCCCAGGTTCTTGGCGCAACTCGCAAGGATCATTGCGGCAAACACCGGGATGATGGGGGTCCACGCGCGGCTTCTACGACGGGGCATATCTGTCCTCCGGATGTCGGACTTTCCACCGCCCACATCGTGCAGGCCCGGTCGGAACCGTTCCCCAGGGGGTGGCAATGGGATAGGGCTTAACATGTTTCTCTTGAAAGACTTCCAGTGTTCGGCCGGGATCCGTGCCCGCCCGGACGCCCTCGAGAAGGTGCGCCAGTGCAGGTTTCTACCAACCGTCACGAATTCATCCGAACGGGGAAGCAAGGGGCAAGTTCCGCGCCGAATGGCGGTTGAGGCGTTCGGAAGGGTGATACCTTTGCCCGATGCCGAACCGCCATCGCAGGGCCGCTTTGGCCCTGATCGTAGCGGCCGTCCTCTTCTCGACCGGAGGGGCCGCCATCAAGTGGGCTCACTTCACCGGTTGGCAGATCGCGAGCCTCCGGTCTGGAATCGCCGGGGTCGCTCTCCTGCTCCTGGTGCCGGCCTCCCGGCGCGGTTGGGGATGGCGCCCGTTGCTCGTGGGAGCTGCCTACGCCGCCACCTGCATTTGCTTCGTGCTGGCCAATCGCCTCACCACCAGCGCCAGTGCGATTTTCATCCAGGCCGCCAGCCCGTTGTATGTCCTCGTGCTCAGCCCGCTCCTCCTCCGTGAGCGCGTGTCGGCGAGGGATGTCCTGTTCATGGTCCCCGTCGCGGCGGGTCTCTCGCTCTTTCTTCTGGGACGGGAGCAGGCCGTCGCGACCGCGCCGAACCCCGCAGCGGGCAATCTCCTCGCGGTGGCTTCGGGCATTACTTTCGCCTTCGCGGTGATCGGCTTTCGCTGGCTGGGGAGGCACGGCGAGGTGCACGGCGCCACGTCTCTCACCGCCGCAACGATGGGGAATTTCCTGGCCTGCGCCGCGACCCTGCCGATGGCGCTGCCGCTGGGCTCCCACTCTCCCGGTGACTGGGCCACTCTCCTGTATCTGGGCATCTTTCAAATCGGGCTGGCCTACTATTTCGTGGCGAAGGGGGTAGCCAGGCTGCCGGCGCTCGAGGTCTCGGTCCTGCTGCTGGTCGAGCCGGCGCTCAACCCGATTTGGACTTGGCTGGTGCACGGCGAGGTGCCTGGAACGGCGGCCCTGATCGGGGGGACATTGGTGCTGGGCGCGACCGTCGCAAGGGCGCTCTGGCCCGACCCGTCGCCTTGACCGAAACGCTGTTGCTGCACTATCATACGCCGCTTGCAGTACGGCTGGACGAAACAACCGCATGGTGGTTGTAGCTCAATCGGTTAGAGCGCCGGACTGTGGCTCCGGAGGTTGCGGGTTCAATTCCCGTCAGCCACCCTGGTTTTGCACGGAGAGCGGCTCGCCGCTCGGGACGCCATAGGTCCGTAGCTCAATTGGTAGAGCACCGGTCTCCAAAACCGGGGGTTGCAGGTTCGATTCCTGCCGGGCCTGCTTTTAAGCAGGATCAGGAGTCAGGGAATCTGGATCGAGGTCTCCGCTAATCCTCGATCCTCCATCCTCGACCCTGCCGGTGCGGCGCTATCGTCTAGTGGCCTAGGACACAGCCCTCTCAAGGCTGGTACACGGGTTCGAATCCCGTTAGCGCTATGACCAGCCCCAAGTGGGGCCCCATCGTCTAACGGTCAGGACACCACTCTTTCAAGGTGGTAATACGGGTTCGATTCCCGTTGGGGTCATCGGGGTCTGGACCGTGAGGATTGTCGGGCTGGGCGGCACGCCGACGATACAATTTTCCTAGCGCCGCTAGCTCAATTGGCAGAGCAAGTGACTCTTAATCACTAGGTTGAAGGTTCGATTCCTTCGCGGCGCACTGCTTGCAGAGACGCGACTCGGTAGAACCGGGTCGCGTTTTTCATTTACCGTCCGAGGATCACATGACACGCTCCACTCGTTCCTCCCTGCGGCTGTTCGCGGTCGGCTTTCTCATGCTTGCTCCGGCGCTTCGTGCCCAGGCCTTCGAGGGGTCCCTGAGCGTCTTTGCCATCGGCATGCCGCCAGACGCGGGAATGAGTTATTTCGTCAAGGGCGACCGCCTTCGGCTCGAGCTCAGCACGCCGGGTCAGGCCACTCTCGTGATGATTCTCGACGGCCCCGCCAAAAAGCAGTACGTCATCTTCACCGACCAGAAAGCCTATACCACGACGAGCTTCGCCGAGCTGATGATGACCACCGACTCGGTCCGGAAAGAATCGGAGCGCAACCTTCAGGGCGCCTCCATGACTCCGCTTGGAACCCGAGCGACGGTCGCCGGTCACAAGTGCGACCTGTACCGCTACCGGGATCAGAAGTCCGTCAACGACGTCTGCCTCTCCACGGAATTCGGCGCGCTGGGTGGCGTGGGCGGGCTGTGGGGCCACATCGGGCGGTCGATGGAAGTTGGCAATCCCCCGCCCTGGGCGGTCAAGCTGGTCAGCTCGGGAGCCTTCGCCTTGCGCCTTACCGACACCACCGGCACCACGCTGTGGGAAGTGCGGAGAATCGGAGCGCAGACCCTCGCGCCAGAGCTGTTTACCCCGCCCAGCGGATTCAGCTCGATGTCGGACGCGCCGCTCGGCCCTCCGAAGCCTCCCACGGCCTGAACATGGCGATCCTCGTCACCGGTGGCGCCGGATACATCGGCAGTCATGCCTGTCTCGAGCTGCTACGGGCCGGGCGCGACGTCGTCGTGGTCGACAATCTCAGCAACAGCAGCGAGGAATCCCTGCGCAGGGTCCAGGCTCTCGCCGGCCGGACCTTGAAGTTCGTCAAAGCCGACCTCCGCGATGCCGACGCGCTGGAAGAGATCTTCGCGTCCGACCGCATGGATTCGGTGATCCACTTCGCGGGGCTCAAAGCGGTCGGGGAATCGGTCGACCGGCCACTGCTGTACTGGGACAACAATGTCGTTGGCACCATCCGTTTGCTCGAGGCGATGACGCGGCACGGCGTGAAGACGCTGGTCTTCTCTTCGTCCTGCACGGTCTACGGTGACCCCGCCTCGGTACCGATTCGCGAGGACTTCCCGACCTCCGCGGTGAATCCCTACGGGATGACCAAGCTCACCATCGAGCACATGCTGTCGGGTCTGCACCGCGCCGATCCCTCTTGGGACATCGCCGTGCTGCGCTACTTCAATCCCGCGGGCGCCGATCCAAGCGGGCAGATCGGTGAGGACCCCAACGGCATTCCCAGCAACCTGGTGCCGTACATCACCCAGGTGGCGGTCGGAAAGTTGAAGGCGCTCAAGATCTACGGAAGCGACTACCCGACCCGCGACGGCACCGGCGTCCGCGATTACATCCACGTCACCGACCTGGCCCAGGGCCATCTTGCGGCGCTCGCCAGGCTCGAAGCTCACCCCGGCCTGGTGACGTGCAACCTCGGTACCGGCAAGGGATACAGCGTGCTGGAAATTCTGACGGCCTTCGAGCGAACGATCGGCCGCACCATTCCGCACCAGATGACCGCGCGGCGTCCGGGCGATGTCGCCGAAGCCTGGGCCGACCCCAGCCGCGCCCTGGCCGAGCTGGGGTGGGAGGCAAAGCGCGGCCTGGATGAGATGTGCGTGGATG
>JBEPVJ010000295.1:0-4014 GCA_041691095.1 Gemmatimonadales bacterium | reverse complement strand
CCCTCGACCTTCTCATCCTCAAGGCGGTCAGCTGGGGCCCGCTCCATGGCTACGCCATCGGCCGCTGGATCCGTCAGTCCACCGATGAGACCCTCTCCGTACAGGAAGGCGCACTCTACCCGGCGCTGCACCGGCTCGAGCGACAGGGACATCTGGAAGAGGAATGGGGCCTGACCGATACCAACCGGGAGGCCAAGTTCTATCATCTCACCCGCCCCGGCCGGAAGCAGCTCCAGACCGAGCTGGTGCGCTGGCGCCAGTACGCCAGGGTCATGAGCGCCGCGCTCTCCGCGGCGAAGCCGTGAGGAGCCGATCATGAAAAAGACCTTTCGTTTGAGCACCGGCGGCGCCGGCGGCGAGTCGGAAGACGTCCGCCGCGAGATCGAGCTGCATCTGGAGCTCCGCGCCCGAGAATTTGAAGCCCAGGGCATGTCCCCCGCGGAAGCCAGGAAGGCGGCGCTGGCGGCCTTCGGTGACCGCGGCACCATCGAGTCGCAGGTGCGCAGTTTGCGCGGCGGCACCGTCCGCGCGCGGAGCCGGCGCGAGTGGATGCGCGAGATAGGGCAGGACGTTCGGGTGGCGCTGCGCGGCCTGCGCCGCACTCCCGGCTTTACCCTCGTGGCGGTGCTCACCATCGCGCTTGGCATCGGCGCCAACAGCGCGCTCTTCAGCGTGCTCCGCTCGGTGCTGTTGCGGCCGTTGCCCTATCGCGACGCCAATCAGCTGGTCCAGGTCTGGAGCGACCACCGCCTCAAGGGCCGGGCCCAGCCCGAATGGCTGACGCCTCCGGATTTCGTCGATTGGCGGGACGGCAACCGGACCTTCAGCGCCATGGCCGCGTACCAGGGCTGGGCCCCGGACCTGACCGGCAGCGGAGAGCCCGAGGCGCTGGGCGGTTTGCTGGTGAGCGGCAACTACTTCGGGGTGCTGGGAGTCTCTCCGGCGCGCGGCCGCCTGCTGACCGCGGCCGACGACGATCCCGGCGCCGAGCGTGTCGCGGTCATCTCCGACGCCCTCTGGCGCCGCCGCTTCGGATCGGACCCCGGTATCCTCGGCAAGAGCATCGCGCTCAATGCCGAACCGTGGACCGTGGTGGGCGTACTGCCGACGGACTTTCGCCCGCCGCTCGGTGTCGCTCCCGAGGTCTACCGCACCCTTCGCCGTCCGGCCACCTCCGGGTGCGGCCGCGGCTGTTACGTGCTGCGGGTTATCGGCCGGATGAAACCGGGCGTCACCCTCCAGCAGGCCCAGGCCGACGTCGGCGGCATTGCCGCGCGTCTGGCCCAGACCTTTCCGGCGACCAATGAGAAAGTCGGCGCCTGGTTGATCCCGCTGCACGATCAGATCACCGGCCCGACCCGGGACCCTCTGCTGGCCCTAGGAGCCGCGGTCGGTTTCGTGCTGCTCATCGCCTGCGTGAACCTCGCGAATCTGCTCCTGGTCCGTGGCGCCGGCCGCGCCCGCGAGCTGGGCGTCCGTGCCGCGCTTGGCGCCGGACGCGGCCGGCTGATCCGCCAGCTCCTTACCGAGAGCGCCCTGCTCGCCGGCGTCGGCGGCGCGATGGGCCTCGCGCTGGGAGCCGCCGGCAGCGGCGTGCTCTCCACGCTGGTGCCCGAGAGCGTGCGCCGGATCCAGGGCATTCACGTCGACGGCGCCGTGATCGCATTCACCGCCGGTCTCGCCATCCTTTCCGGCGTCCTGTTCGGTCTGCTGCCCTCGCTCAATGCCGCGCGGCCCGATCTGATGGGTGCGCTCCGCAGCGGCGGCCGGGAAACGGGGCGGCGGGGCGGCTCGGTGCGCAACGGTCTGGTGGTCGCGGAGCTGGCGTTCGCGGTCGTGCTGCTGGTCGGCGCGGGACTGTTGCTGCGGAGCTTTCTGCTGATGCAGCGAGTCGATCTCGGGTTCCGCAGCAACGGTGTGGTGATGGTCTCGATCGGATTTCCCCGGGCGCGCTACCCCGATGGAGCGTCGTCGCGGGTGGCGGTCGACAACATTCTCGCACGGGTGCGCGCCAATCCCGCCATCCGGAACGCCGAGGTCACCGATCTTGCCCCGCTCAGCGGCGGAGACCAGGACGTCACCGCCATTCCGGTGGGCGAGCCACAGCGGGCCGACGCGCCGGAGGCCATCTGGTACCGCTCGGTCTCCGCGGGTTACTTGCCGCTGATGCAGATGCGCCTGGTGGCCGGCCGCAACTTTACCCCCGAAGACCGGGACGGCTCGATGCAGGTCGGCATCGTGAACGAAGAAGCGGCCCGACGATTCTGGCCCGGCAAGAGCCCCGTCGGCCGAATCCTGGCGCAGGGACAGGATTCTACCGCACCGCGTCTCACCATCATCGGCGTGGTGGCCTCGGCCCATCACGACGGCCCCAACCAGCCGCTCAAGACCGAGCTCTTCGCGCCGTTCTCCCAATTCCCTTCGCGCGGGCCGGTGTTCATTCTGGAGCCGGGCCGTGACGTCGAGTCGGCGGTGGCCGCTTTCCGCCTGGAGCTCAAGCAGGTGGACCCGCTGGTGCCGATAGCCAGTATTGATCCGATGGGGAAACTGGTGGGAGACGCGCTCGCCCTTCCACGGCTTTACGCGCTTCTTATCGGGATATTCGCGGGGGCGGCGGTCCTCCTCGCGGTGCTGGGCGTTTACGGGGTGATGGCCTACGCGGTGGCCCAGCGCCAGCGGGAAATCGGGGTGCGGCTGGCCCTCGGTGCCGCGCCGTCGGCCATCCGGCGGCTGGTGCTGGGGCAGGGCGCCCGCCTGGCGCTGCTGGGCACCGGCATCGGGCTGCTGGCAGCGGTGGGGGCGGGACGGTTGATGGGAACGCTGTTGTTCCAAGTCAGCGCCTTCGATGTGCAGACCTTCGCAATGGTCCCGCTGGTACTCGGAATCATGGCCCTGGTGGCGTGCTGGATCCCGGCGCACCGCGCGATGCGGGTTAGCCCGCTGGTAGCGATCCGGGAGGAATAGAGCGGGCGGTCAGAGCCCCTTGCGGTAGAAACGCAGCATGAAGCTGATGGTCTGGGAGGCCGGCACCCGCCCGAGGCCCGAGGAGGCGATCATCTCCCAGTGGACCCACGCGTCCATCGGCAGCCCGCGGGTGCCGTCTTTCCGCAGCCCGTCATGGGAAAAGTTGAGCCCGGCGGTCAGCACGGTGGCGTTCTGCTTCGAGCCCGCGGCCAGCACGTCTGGCGTCACCCCGGGAATCGGGGTCTGGTTCCGTAGGTAGGTGTAGACGTCGGCACCCTTGGACCAGTAGCGAACCCCCGCAGAGAGTGACAGTGTCGGCGCGATCCGGACGAACGGCTCGATCGATCCCTCCATGATTTCCCCGGGATTCCACTGCACCGCCGCCACCGTGTTGGCCCCTGAGATCGGCTGGTCCACCGGAGCGATCCGGCGGTCCTTCCGCCCGGGGAGCTGCAGGACGTAGCGCGCGGCAATCCGCGCGCCCAGCCGCCCCCGCACCACGTCGGTGATCAGGTCTCCCTGGACGTCGGGTTGACGGTCTCCGGTGCCGATGTCGAAGAAGCTGTCGGGCCGGTCCAGCTGGCCGGTCCGCAACCTCACCGTACCGACCACCACCGAGCGCACCGCAAATCCAGCTCCGCTCGGACGATGCTCCAGCCAGGTGAACGACGATCCGACCTCGATGTCTCCCAGGTACTGCAGCACCGGCGGCTCGAACGCCCGCGACTGGAGCGGGCCGTCTTTATTGGTGGAGAACGATTCGAACTCCGAGGTCGTGAGTCCACGGGTGGGAAGCGCCGGTGTTCCCAGCAGCGTGATGCCCGGCTCCGCCAGCGTGTTGATAGAAGCCCGCAGCGATTCGATCGGCGCGGTGAGTGCAGTTGCCGCTGCGGACCTCTGGATCGGAAGAAAAATCGCATCGCCCAGAAAATCCTTGAGGCCGGCGTCGAGCGGCGTGCCGGTGGAAAGGATCTGCTGAGCCAGAGCCTTCCTGGCCGGGTCGGCATCGAACGAGCCAGCGTTGAGCTTTCCCGCGACCAGCGTCAGTGC
>JBEPVJ010000294.1:0-4026 GCA_041691095.1 Gemmatimonadales bacterium | reverse complement strand
GAGAACGGTGGAACAACCAGGGATGGGGTGAACGGTCGAATGGTGATGTGAGCGGGCGCTACGGCACGACGCGCTCCCCGAACCAGTAACACAGCCCATCGGGCGCCACCACGTAGAACACCCTCCACGGCCCGGTGTCCCGCTGCTCGACCGCGATCACCGACTGCTCCTTCACCAAGCCGTTGGCTGTGAACTCGGCGAGCAGCGAGTCCAGTCCGGTGACGTGGAACGCACAACCATCCTGGGCAGGATCCCCGCCGTTCTCCGCCAGAGCGATCCTGACATGATCACGGGCGAGCACCGCCGACTTGTGGGGCACTTCGTCGCGCGCCACGACCTTGAATCCGAGCATCGTCTCGTAGAACGGCAGCGCGGCGTCCAGATCTCCCACCGGCAGATTCATGTTATTGCCCTGATATCCGAAACCTTTATCAAGCGTCGCCGCCATGCTATGCGGCCTCCACCCGCCCAACCGTCGCGCCGGGCTCGCCGAGGAATTCCACCCAGGCCTTCTTGATGCAGGGATAGTGCTTGGCCGCTTCCACCAGATCGAGGAATGCGCCCAGGTTGTCTTTGAAACGGGCGGCGAGCTGCCCGTCGAGCAGCTTACCGTCGTCACCGAACGCCTGGTGGGCCTGGGCCAGCGAGAACATGTCCGGGAAGACCCGCGCGCCCAGGTGCTCCAGCGGCATGCGAAGCGCCCAGAGCCCCCGGTTGCCGCCGGCCATCGATGGAGAGGCGGAGAGCAGCAGTCCATGGCGGGCGTTGAACGGCTGGGGACGGATGCGGGACACCCAGTCGATCGAGTTCTTCAAATGCCCCGGCATGGAGGCATTGTATTCTGGCGTGGCAATCACGAAGGCGTCGCAGTTCTCGAGCCGGCGGTGCAGCTCCTTCGGACCGGCGGGTATTCCGGCTCCGGTCTCGACGTCCTGATTGAACGAAGGGCCGTCGAATTCGTTCATCGTGGCCCAGTCGACGATGACCCCGGGGCGCTCGAGCGTCGCGCGGACCAGCCGCGCCAGCCGGGTGTTGAGAGAGTCCGCGCGGACCGACGCGGAGAAGAGCAGCACGCGGACAATGGCAGGTTGGGCCATGGGAACACCCTCGGTAGCATTGGGTCGGAGCGGCGAACCCCGTAAGATAGAAGGAAGCTCGGCCCAGGAGAGGATAGCCATGAATCAGAATCGCCTCACCACAAAACTCGGGATCGACCATCCCATCATTCAGGGACCGTTCGGAGGGCTGGCCTCGCAGCGGCTGACGGCGGCGGTCTCCAACTTCGGCGGGCTCGGATCCTTCGGCGCGAACAGCCTGTCACCCGACCAGATCAGGGACACGATCGCCGAGATTCGAAACCTGACCTCGAAGCCGTTCGCGATGAACCTCTGGGTGTCGATGGAAGACGAAGGCGCCCCCACGTCGGACGCGCGCGCCTTCAATCGAAGCCTGATGCCGCTCGCTGGGCATCTCGCCGCTCTGGGAGTATCGCCGCCCGCATTCGCCCCCTACACGCCGGCCGGCTTCGATGCCCAGGCGCGGGTCCTGCTCGACGCAAACGTGCCGGTCTTCAGCTTCATCTTCGGCATTCCCCACCGAGACATCCTGGCCGATTGCCGGGCAAAGAACATCGTCACCATCGGCACCGCGACGAGTCCCGAGGAGGCCGCGGCGCTGGAGCAGGCCGGCGTGGACGCCGTCGCCGCGTCGGGCTTCGAGGGCGGCGGGCACCGGGGGTCATTTCTGCGGTCGGCGGAGGAGTCGTTCATGGGCACAATTTCGCTGGTGCCCCGGATCGTCGATGCGATCGATGTGCCGGTCATCGCAGCCGGCGGCATCGGTGACGCGCGTGGCGTAATCGCCGCGCTCGCGCTCGGCGCGGAGGCCGTCCAGATGGGGACCGCGTTCCTGACCTGCGACGGATCCGGAGCGAGCGCGCTGCATCGAGCCGCCCTGCTGGGAAAGGAAGCCGCGCGAACCGGTCTGACGAGGGGCTTCACCGGAAGAACCGCGCGCGGGATCTACAACCGCCTGATGGAGGAGCTGAACCGGCCCGGCACCGAGATTCTCCCGTATCCGCTGCAACGCGCCCTGGTCAAACATCTCTCGATCCCGGCCGAAGCGGCGGGGCGGGCGGACCTGCTGCCGCTCTGGGCCGGACAAAGCGCCGGACTCTCGCGTGGCACCGACGCGGGAGAATTCCTGAAAGCACTGATCGACGAAGTATCGGCGGTCGCGGGTCAGGTCATGGCGTGGAGCGTCAACCGGAGATCCGCACCACGATTTTCCCCTGCGGGTGACCTTCCTTGAGATGCCGGAGCGCGGCGGCGGCTTCGCTCAGCGGGTAGATCCGGTCGATCACCGGCGTCACCTGCTTCGTCTCGATCATGTGCGTTATCGCTGCCAGGTCCTCCGGATTGATCCGTCCCATGACGAACGTGACCCGCTGGCTCACGAACGGCTTCGACAGAACCAGCGAGAGCAGGTGAAACAGCGGACCGACCAGGCTGCCCCCGGGCCGGATGCCGATCGGGAGGAAGATTCCCTTCGGCATCATGACGCGGCGGTACGCCGAGAGTGGACGACTCCCCGCAATATCGAGCACGACGTCGTACCGGTACGCACCCCGGGAGAAATCCTCCCGGCTGTAGTCGATGATGCGGTCCGCGCCAAGCGTGCGGACCAACTCCATGCTTCGGGTGTGGCACACGGCGGTCACCTCGGCGCCGAGCGCCTTGGCCATCTGCACCGCAAAACTGCCGACGCCACCCGAGGCCCCGGTGATGAGGACCTTCTGCCCGGGCTGCAGCGCGGCCTTGTCGCGGAAGACCTGGAGTGCGGTCACGCCGGCGACCGGGATGGTCGCGGCCTGCTCGAAGGTGAGATGGGCGGGCTTCAGGGCCAGGCGATCGTGGGGAGCACAGGCGTATTCGGCAAAGGTGCCCCGGGCCACGCCGAAGACCGAGTCTCCCGGCTTGAAGCGGCTGACGTTCCTGCCCACCGCTTCGACCTCGCCGGCCAGATCGACTCCGGGAATGGTCTGCTTCGGCCTGATGATTCCCGTCATTGGCCGCATGAGCCAGAAGCCCGACATGAAGTGCGAGTCCATGGCGTTGGCGGAGGCGGCGCGGACCCGGACCAGGACCTGGTCGTCGCTGGGGACGGGCCTGGGCAGCTCTTCCGCCCGGACCTGCTCGGGTGAGCCGTACGCACGATAGACCGCGGCCTTCATGGCGGGCGCCGCCCTTCCTATGGGTAGCCTATATGATGCTACCGTTTGACGAAGGACAGGGCCGGGGAGTTTCAACCCACGGGCTACTCCTTGCGCCGCACAAACCGCCCGTCGCTCCGGACGGTCCAGGTCTTCCCACTGTCGGCCGAGGTGGAGAAGACGTGCCGAATCAGCCCCGGGGAGACGTTCTCCAGCACGTTGGACGCGTAGACCGGATTCCCCTTGGGACCGGTCATCCATCCGAGGAACCGCATCGCCCCGTCGTGATAAGAGCCCTCGGTGAACACCGTCGAAGAATTGGCATCGTCGTTCCAGATCATCCGCCAGGTCTTGAGATTCACGTCGTAGAACACGATGCTCATCCCGTTCTGCTTCGGGCTGGTCCACCGCTCGACGAAGACGCATCCATCGTATTCTCGCGTGTTATTCAGCTGCCCCGCCGATGGGGCGTCGGGCTTGTCCCACGGCATCGCGTCGAACGTTCCGACCCAATAGTCGAAGGTATGTACCGCGCGGCAGGGATAGCGGGTAGAGTCGGCCGCGCTCTGGGCCGCGGCAGGACGGGCGAAAAAACCGATCACGGTGAGGAGCGTGAAGACGCAAGAGCGATGGAGAAGGATGCGGGCGATCATGGGGGCCTCGGAGCTCGGGTTTGCCTGCAATGCCCCAAGCTAGGAAGCCCGGCCGACGGGCGGCTATCAGGAACTTGCTCCTGGCCTAACTGCGCCGAAGCCAATGGTGCCGTCGGCATACCTGCTGAACTGGTGGTAGTAGGCGCGAAGCGCGTCGCGCAG
>JBEPVJ010000293.1:0-4030 GCA_041691095.1 Gemmatimonadales bacterium | reverse complement strand
CAATGACGCACGCGGCCAGCGCCAGCACGCCGATGCCGGCGATCGGCTTCATCGCGAAAGCGAATCCAGCGCCGCGGCGAGCCGGCGCACCGCGCTGCCGATCCGGGGGCTGGGGCGATTGAACTCGCTGCCGCTCACCCGCAGGAATTTTCGGTCGCGCACCGCGCGCACCGCGCGCCATTCTGCCCGACCCGCGACCGCGGGCTCGCCCTCGCCGGACACCAGCACGTAGGCGGGATTCCTGGCGGCGACTGCCTCGATCGATACCGGCGCCGACGATGTGGCGAGATCGTCGAAGACGTTCCGCGCGCCGGCGTGCTCCAGAATTTCCGAGAGGAAGCTTCCTCGCCCCAGCGTCATGGCTGGCCGGTCCCAGGCGAGAATGAACACCGATGGACGGGTGGACCGGTCATTGGGCGGCCGGCTTGCCTCGGCGAGATCCCGCGCGGTGCGCACGACCAGCGACTCGGCTGCTTCACGCCGGCCCAGGGCCGCTCCGAGCAGGCGCGTAATCCGATCGAAGTCCGCCATCCGGTCGGTGGCCAGTTCCAGGGTGGGAATTCCGAGTCCGCGGAACCGCTCAGCGGCAGCACGATTGGCGCCGGACTTGTACAGCAGGACAAGATCGGGTTTGGCGGCCAGCACGGATTCGATGCTGGGGTCGATTCCATTGCCCATGTTGGGGACGGCCGCCGCGGCGGCAGGATAGTCGCACCAGGTGGTGCGACCAACCAGCAGATCGCCGGCGCCGAGGGCGAACACCAGCTCGGTGGTAGCGGGAATGAGTGAGACGACCCGGGTCGGCGGCGATGCGAGAGTGAACCGGACACCAGCGTCATCCACCAGGCTTCCGGAAACGGCAGGCGGCGCCTTGCGGCAGCCAAAAACGAAAACCAGCGCGAGCGCGCGGAGGACGCGATGCACCCTGACCCTCCCCCGAGGGAATACAGGTGGCACGACCGCGGAGGTCTCCTGGCTTGGGGCTCCCGCTCGCCTTCCCGGTTTCCCAGTGGCGTGGTGAGCGGGGGATGAGGCGCCCCTGACAGTGGCGGGGCCGCGCCGGATTCGCACCGGCTTCCGAGCATCCGCGTCGTGATGTAGAACGGCGAAGTTAGGAGGCGGAACCCCGGGGAGCAAGAGCCGACGAAAGCTGCGCCAGCAGACGGGCGCGCTCGGCGCGATACCTGGCCCACTCGGCGGGAGGCGTCTCCGTCTCCCGGTCGGCAAACTGCTGATCGAGCCGCGCGATGGCATCGGTGAGCATGGAGGGGTGGGGCGTGACCGGTGCCGCCAGGAGGGTGCGACCGCGGCGGCGCCGCACGATCAGCCACGCCAGCAGCGCGAAGGCGGCACCGGCGGCCCCCACCATCGCCGTGAGGAGCTGGCGAGACGACAGCAGCGCCGAGGGGAGCACGATCTCCAGATCTCCCGATTGCCTGTGGGTGCCCGCCCATCGCGCGAAGGAGCGGCCGTCGAGCATCTGGCTGTCCGCCGCAGCGAATCCCACCGACGCGACTCGCCCGCCCTTCTCTTCCATCATGACGAAGGCGGAGTCGGTGACCCGCTCGGCCGGCACGACAAAGCGCTTCAGGGTGCCGGGGATGCGATACTGCAGCATCAGCTCCTTGTCGCCGGGGGAAAGCGGCGCGAAGATCAGCGCGCTGTCCCGCCGGAAGATCAGTGCCTCCGCAGAAAACTGGCTCATCCGGTTGTCGGCGAGCTCCACGTTCTGCGCCTCGGGCGGAAGCGGTGTCCCCCACGCGGCGCGGATGGTGTCGGGCGCAACGCGGGTTAACTGCCCCGGGTTGGAGAGCACGAACCAGTCGAGCACCGTCCGGGTGCCGGATTCGTCGGGGGCGCTCACCAGGAGGGTGCGCTGCTTGACCAGCACCGGCACGGTGGTGGACGTATCGGCCACGATGACCACCACCGACGTATCGGGGCGGGACGGGTTGGTAGCCACCGGCTGGGAGAAGTACTCGATCCCGCCGTAGCGCGCGCTCAGCAGATAGGCGGCGGTGGTGGCGGCGGCAAAGCGAATGGTTAATTGGCCGGCGGGGCCCGCCACGACGGTATCGATCGGCCCCTGGGCCCGGCTCCCGCCCCGGTGCAATACCACGGGAATGCCCCGAACCGGCACGGTGTCGCGCCCCGCCACCCGGACCACGCGCCCCGCCGTCCGGCTCTGGGCCGACGCGCCGGCGGGCAGCAGCGCCAGGAACATCAGCACCGCGCCCGAGCGTATCGTGACACGGTTCATGGCTGAAATTTTCCCAGATCCTCGGGGTCGAGCCTGGAGAGATATTTCTTCAGCGCATCCCGGTCGGATTCGGGCTCCGGCACAGGCGGCTCACCGCCGGCGGCGCTCCGCTCCAGGAGATCCTCGTTGCTGTAGATGGGGGCGTGCATACGGAGGGCCAGAGCGATGCTGTCTGAGGGGCGGGCGTCGACCTCGAAGATTTCCCCGCCCCGGTAGATGAGCAGCTCCGCGACGTAGGTATTTGCGCGAAGCCCGGAAATCACCACCCGGCGCAGCTCCCCGCCCAAGCCGGTGACCAGGAGCTTCATGAGATCGTGGGAGAGGGGTCGCTCGGGCTTGATACCCTGCAACTCGAGCGCGATGGCGTTGGCCTCGGAGGCCCCGATCCAGATCGGCAGGGTGCGCTCTCCGGCTGCTTCTTTCAGCACCACGACCGGGGTGTTGTTGTTACGGTCGAGGCCGAGGTGCGCCACCTTCATTCGAACCATCGGCCCCGCTCCCGCTCAGATCTTGGCCGCGCTCAGCAAGGCGCGCACCCGTGAAGTCTCTTCCCACGGGAACAACTGGACCACGCGCCCTTCCACCTTGACCCGCTTCGGCTTCCGACCGAAGTGCCCATACGCCGCGGTGGGCCCGTAGATCGGCCGCTTGAGCTTGAGCGCGTCGATGATGCCGCGCGGGGTCAAGTCGAACACCTCGCGCACCACCTGCTCGAGCTGCGCATCCTTGATGACCCCGGTGCCAAAAGTGTCCACCAATATGGACACCGGCTCGGCGACGCCGATGGCGTAGGCCACCTGCACTTCGCAACGCTCGGCCAGGCGGGCCTCGACGATATTCTTGGCCACCCAGCGCACCGCATACGCGGCGGAGCGATCCACCTTCGAGGGATCCTTGCCGCTGAATGCCCCGCCGCCGTGCCGGGCCATCCCGCCGTAGGTATCGACGATGATTTTCCGGCCAGTCAGCCCCGCGTCCCCGTGCGGTCCACCGATCACGAAGCGGCCGGTGGGATTGACCAGGAACTTGGTCCGCCGCGACTCGAGCCCGAATGCCTCGAGCACCGGCCGGATCACCTCGGAGACCATCGTGGACTTGATGGTGGCCTGGCTCAGCACCCGCCGTCCAACGAATTCGGCATGCTGGGTCGACAGCACCACGGTGCGCACCGCCACCGGGCGGTCGCCCTCGTACTCGACCGACACCTGGGTCTTGCCGTCGGGACGAAGCCAGTCGATGGCGTCGCCCACGAGGCCCTTGCGCACCGCCGCCAGCCGCTCGGCCAGGCGGTGGGCCAGCACGATCGGCAGCGGCATCCGCTCGCGGGTCTCGCGTGTGGCATAGCCGAACATCATTCCCTGGTCTCCGGCGCCCTGCTCTTTCGCCTTGGAGGAGTTGACCCCCATCGCGATATCGGCGGACTGGCGCCCGATCGAGCTGAGCACCGCGATGGTCCGGCCGTCGAATCCATACGACGAGTTGGTGTAGCCGATCTTCTCGACGGTGTGCCGGACGATATCGGGAATATGGACGTAGGTCTTGGTGGTGATTTCTCCGGCGACGATCGCCATGCCGGTGGTGACCAGGGTCTCGCACGCAACCCGTCCCGCCGAATCCCGGGCA
This sequence comes from Gemmatimonadales bacterium, assembly GCA_041691095.1. Taxonomy (GTDB): domain Bacteria; phylum Gemmatimonadota; class Gemmatimonadetes; order Gemmatimonadales; family GWC2-71-9; genus JABFSM01. The sequence goes on along the minus strand of JBEPVJ010000293.1, from coordinate 147 downwards.
AGAATCGCATCGAGGACGGCATCCGAAATCTGGTCGGCGACCTTGTCGGGATGTCCCTCGGTAACGGATTCCGAAGTGAAGACGTGGCGCTTGGCGGCCATGGATGCTCGGTGGAGAGAGAAAGGTGAGAGGTGAGAGGCCTTCACC
>JBEPVJ010000292.1:0-4042 GCA_041691095.1 Gemmatimonadales bacterium | reverse complement strand
GCATGGACGACGCGGCGAGCACCAACACGACACCGAGCACCTTCTCGAGGGCCTCGATCGACTTGCCCTCGGCGGTGGTGCAGGCCGTCGCAGCAACCAGAAGCGCCGCGCTCAATCCGTATTGGAATCTCATCGATTCGGTTCTCCGGTATTCGTAGTCAGTGTCGGTGCCGGCTGCAGGATTGCGCCCAATAAGGGGAAGAGCTTCCCGAAGGGAAACTGGGCTGCCGCCGAGCTGGAGCGGTTATCGGCGAAGAGAATACGTCCGGTGGCATCCACCAGCAGCACCAACGGCTCGGCATTGACGCCGAGGGCCTTGACCAGCCGGCGATCGGTGTCGAGCAGGGCGGCCGCCTGAAGGTGGTCGCGCCGGAAATAGTCCTGGAACATACGCTCGTCGGAGCCGCTCCCGATCAGGATCGGGGTGATGCCCGGCAGCTTCGACTTGAGGATGTCCAGCTCGAGCCGATACGAGTTGCAGCTGAAGCAGTCCTTCATGCCGAGCACGATGATCAGGCTCGGGCCGTGCGACAGACGATCAGCGAGAGTCACTGCGCGGCCGTCCACCGACTTCAGTGAGACGGCCGGCAACTGTGAGCCGAGCAGCTCGGCGAAGCTGCCCATCTCGGGGCGCTTCGACGAGTCGGCACGGGCATACGCCGCGATGAGGGTACCGACGCACACCCCGACCAAACCGATCGATAACGCGGTTCGAAGGCTCAGGGTTCGATTCACGATTGCCTCTTTATCCAGATGCGAAACGAAAACGGCCCGGCGCCTTCTCCCGATTCAGCTCATCGACTCCTAATCAACTGCGAGAGCTTAGTTGCCAGCCTTGTCGCAATCGTTGCCCGGGTTGCCGGTGCAGGTGCCACCGAAGCCGGTGTAGGCGATCGCATAGCGCGACGCCGAGGCCGTCTTGGCGTAGACGGTCGAAATGGCCAGGAACGCGAACGCGGACAGTAGGAGCGTCGGAAGAATTGCTTTGATGCGGTTCATGAGTTTCTCCAGGAGTTTTGAGAAGCGTACCATTCGACAGTGACCAGAGAACGAGAACGTCATCGGGTCGGGCCCATAGTTGCACAGGACGCAAGTTCTCGCAAGCTGTGAGTCCGCACAGGGGTTGCTCAGAGGTTATGTAAAGCAATGGAATCGGCAGGAATTCGATCCTAACGCGCAGCTTCGTGCCGCAGATTCCCGCGAATGAGACACAAAGCCTATGGGACCTGAACTTCAGAAAAGCAAACGGGGCCGCTCCCCGCGGCCCCGACGCTTTCTTCCACACTCCAGGCGTACTACGTCGGCTGGAGCAAATACTCCGGATCGGACATGTGCTGACGCTGCTTGGCCGGGCCTTTGGGCTGCCGGTAGACGTAGCGCTCGCCCTTGAAGTTCCTCATGACCACCTCATGCTCGTCGATGCTTTCCACGTATTCGGGAAGCAGCGGCACCTTTCCCCCACCGCCCGGCGCATCGATCACGAAGTGCGGGTTGGCCAGTCCACTGGTCCAGCCTCTCAAGGCTTTCATGATCTCGAGACCGGTCTCGATGGTCGTGCGGAAGTGCTCTCCCCCAGCCACCTGGTCGGCCATGTAGATGTAGTAGGGTCTGACGCGCGCCATCAGCAGCCGCTGCATCAGCCGCACCATCACCGCGGGCGTGTCGTTCACGCCCTTGAGCAGCACCGTCTGGCACCCGATGGGAATGCCGGCGTCGGCGAGCATGCCCAGCCCTTTGACCGCCGACGGCGTGAGCTCGCTCGGGTGGTTGAAGTGAGTATTGATGAAGAGCGGATGAAATTTCCTGAGCACGTCGCAGAGCTCCGGGGTGATCCGCTCGGGCAAATGACAGGGCACCCGGCTTCCGATCCGGATGATCTCCAGGTGTGGAATGGCCCGGAGCCGGGTGAGAATGGCCTCGAGCCGCCGGTCGGAGAGCATCAGCGGATCTCCCCCCGACATGATCACGTCGCGAATCTCGGTATGGGCCTCCAGGTACTGAAAGGCCGACTCGAACTGGGACATGGGGATTTTCTCTGGATCGCCGACCTTGCGGCGCCGGGTGCAGAAGCGGCAATAGCTGGCGCAGACCGGCGACACCAGGAACAGCGCCCGGTCGGGGTAGCGGTGGGTGATGTTGGGCACCGGGCTGTCCCGGTCTTCCGACAGGGAATCGACAATGCCATCCACCACGTCCAGCTCCTGGATGGTCGGGATGTACTGGCGCCAGATCGGATCGTCGGGAGACTGGATCAGGTCCACCATCGGGGGGCTGATCCGGAACTCGAAGTTGTCGATGGCCTGGTTGAGCCGCGCGTGCAGCTCGGCCGGGAAGTGCTCCGGCCCGAAGCGATCGGCCAGCGCCTGGATGCTGGTGATCGAGCGTGTCTTGAGTAGCTCCTGCCATGTGCTCATAGTGCCTCCTCAGGTCGACCCGCCGGCCCCGACAACACTTTTGTGTATGTGACCAGATCATCTCCGTCCGAGTAGTAATCCCGGATCGTGGCCCCCACCTGGTACCCTCGAGCCGCATAGAACTCGCGGGTCGGCGCGTAGTCCGCCCGTCCCGCCGTCTCCACCACAATGAGCCGCGCCTTCCCGGCGAGCTGCCGCTCCATTTCCGCCACCAGCGCGCCGCCGACCCCGCGTCCCTGCCAATCGAGGCTCACCACGATCCAGTAGAGATCGTAGGTGCCGACGGTACACGGCGTCGGGCCCCAGCAGATCCACCCGACCAGCACTCCATCCGCCTCGGCGGCCAGGGTGCTGTAGTCGGGATCACGGCGGCGGCCATTGCCGGTGGCGGAGTCGAATACGTCCAGCGCGACGATGACTTCATCGGGACGGAAGAGCGGCTGGGCGGCGGTCATTGTCTCGACCTGCGCGCGATCCCGAGCCTCCAGAGGCCGGTGGGTCAGAGCGGCGACCGCGCGGCTCACGCGGCGGGAATATTCTGCGTCAGCGTCTCTGCGGCACGGGTCTGCTCGGAGCGCTGCACCGCCTCTTCCACCACCCGAAGCAGCAGCGCCTCGTAGTCCCAGCCGCGGGCGCGAGCCATGCGGGCCAGCCCGGCGTCGGTGGAGAGATCGGGATTCGGATTGACTTCGAGGACGTAGACTTCGCCCTGCTCGGTGATGCGAAGATCCACGCGGCCATAGCCCTTGGAGCCGGTGAGTGTTTCCCAGGCCTGTCGCGCCGCCTGGGTAATCCGGCGGGAGAGCTCGGGGGTCAGCACCGCGGGACACACCGGCTGGGTGCCGAGGTCCTCGGCGCTGCCGGTGTCCCACTTGGCGGCGTAGGTGACGATCGGCCAGGTGCCCGGCGGCATCCGGTCGAAGCTGATTTCGGAGAGGGGCATGATGTCCCGCCCGACGAAGCCGACGTTCACCTCGCGACCGGGCACATATTCCTGGATCAGGACTTCGTCCCACTGCTCGCAGACCTTGGCGAGCCGGTCCCGCAGCGCCTTGCGGGTGGCGCAGACCGAGCCGGAGTCGATGCCGACGCTGGCGTCCTCTCCCGACGGCTTGACGATGACCGGATAGCGGAGTCCGCTGGGCGGCGTGATCCCGCGCGCCAGCACGAACGGCGGCACCGGCACGCCGGCCGCGGCCAGCAGGGTATTGGCGATGTGCTTGCGATGGCAGATCGTCACCGGCCAGGAAGGACAGCCGGTGAAGGGCACCCGGGTCAGCTCCAGCGCGGCCACCGCGAAGTCTTCGTAGCGGGCATAGCCGCTCACGCCTTCGCAGAGATTGAAGATGAGGTCCTGGCGCTGCACCCGGCGCAGCCAGCCCACGTCTCCCAGATGCACCGGCAGCAGCGCCGTCTCGTGTCCCGCCTTCCGCAGCGCAACCTGGATCTCGTTGACGTTGGACATGACCGCCGCGACGTCCTTCTGGTCCCAGTCGTGGCCACCACCGTCGAACAGGATCCCGATCTTCACGCCGCTGCCCGTTTGCGGTCGATCGCCTTCTTGAGCAGCGACCGCCCGCTGATCCGGCGCCAGGCCATGTCCGCAACGGTCTGGATCAGCTCGTCAT
>JBEPVJ010000291.1:0-4055 GCA_041691095.1 Gemmatimonadales bacterium | reverse complement strand
TGGAAGTCAGGTACCGCTTCGTCCCGCCGCCGGCCAGTACCACCCCCGACAGTAGCGAGAGATAGAATCCCAGCCCGAAGCTGAACAGGTCTCCCATGCCGCCTTCTCCACCGCCCGCCTTGCCCATCGCATGGATGCCGGACCAGAGCGCGTAGAGCAGCACCATGAGCGGCAGCAACAGCAACAGCCAGCCGCGCCGATCGCGCCAGAAGAAGGGCACCGCGAATCCGACGTATGCAAGGATCAGCCCCGCCTTCACACCGCCGCCGCCGCCGATCATGCTCAGCAGGTTGGCCAGCTCGAAGAGCGGCTTGCCCTCCGACCCACCCATGAACTTGATGCTGATGGCATTGAACACGAGGGTGCCGAGCAGGAAGATGCCATAGGCAATCAGCAGATTGCGGCCGTAGAACCCGACCACGGAGTTGCCCCCGGCCGCCGCACCGCCCTTGGCCAGTCCGCTGCCGATCTCTCCGACAATACTGCCGAGCTTGCCGGTGATCTCCGCGGTGCGTTCCCGCATCAGGACGTCATCGCCGACCACGCTCACCGATTGGAGCTTGCCATCGGTCATCACGACATCGACCGTCTTCCCGACCGACGGCGCGACATCGCTCTTCCACATCGTGATGGCGAACTGGTACTGCTGGCCATCGGCCACGATCAATCCCGAGCCATCGTTGCCGTTGTACTGCAGAATCCTGCCGCGCATGATGCCATCCTTGTGGGGAGGGAGTGCCGAAACCGGCTGGGGCGGAGCCCCTCGACACCTGGCATTGCGCGGGATGAGTCGAAATACCGTCATACCACCCTACCACCCTATTCCGATCGCAGCGACTCGGTTGGGCTGACCCGCGCCGCCCTCCAGGCCGGCACCAGGGCCGCAACGGTGCCCGACAGTAGCAGCGCGACCCCCGCCAGCGAGATGCTGACCGGGTCGGTGGCCGTCACCCCGTACAGGAAGCGCGCGGCCAGTCGTGCCAGGGCGATCGCCGCAACGATCCCGATGAGCGTGCCCGAGGCCACCGGCAATAGTCCGCGGCCGATCACCTGACCCAGCACCTGGCGAGGTGTGGCTCCCAGCGCCATCCGCACGCCGAACTCGGTCTGGCGCCGCGCCACCGAGTAGGACACCACCGAATAGACTCCAACGACTCCCAGCACCAGCGCCAGCACTCCGAACAGCGACAGGAAGAAGCGCAGCCGCAGCGGCTCGGACATCGCTCCCGTGATTACCTGGTCCATCGTGGTAACCCGCCCGATCGCCGCGCGGGGCTCCAGCTCGTGCACCATCCGCCGGACCGGCGTCACGATCTCGCTGAGCGAGCCGCCACCGCGAAGGACCATGATCAAGCCGTCCGGAGGAGCGCCGGCCTGTTCCAGCGGCACGTAGAGCACGAACGGATTGGCGCCGGTGATGCTGGTGACCTTCGACTCCCCCACGACACCGACGACCGTGATGGCGGAGGTATCGCTGGTCATGCCGGCGCGGAGGCGCTGGCCGAGCGGATCCCGCCCGGGCCAGGCCTTGGACGCGAAGGACTGGCTCACCAGGCCCACCCGCGGCGCGCCGCTTCGGTCGGTCTCCGCGATGGTCCGGCCGCGAATGACCGTCAATCCCATCGTCGCGAAATAACCCGGGGTCACGATGCGGTACAGGCTGTTAGGCCCCTTGTCGCCCTGCAGCTCCGGATTGCCTTCGATGTTGACCGTGCCCTGCCATCCGCCATCGCGAATCGGCAATCGCGAGATCAGGCCCGCCGACGTGACGCCCTTGATCTGAGTTGCCTGGGCGGTCATCTCGCGGTAGAGCCGCCACCGGTCTGCATCTCCCAGATCTCTGCCGGTCGCGGCCACGTCCACCGCGACGACGCCGTGCGGATCCATGCCGAGGTTCACCTCCAGCAGGCGGCCCACCGAGCGGATCAGCAGCATGGCCCCCACAATGAGGAGTACCGCCACCGCCGCCTCGCCGCCGACCAGGACGGCGTGAACTCGGCCGGTGCCGCGCGCGAGGCCGCGCACGCCCCGTTCGTTGCTCAGGCCCTTGAGCCGGCCCAGAAGCAGATCGCGAACCGGCGCCGCGGCGCCGGCCAGACCCACCACGACGGACAGCGCGACCGCCGAAAGAAATGCGGTCCAATCGAGCGAGACCGCGTCGCCGAGGCCGTTCTGCAGCGGGAGACTCGACACCAGGACCCTGAATCCCAGCACCGCCACGCCGAGCCCGATGGCGCCCGCCATCAGCGAGAAGGCCAGCGATTCGGTGACGATCTGGCGCGCCAGCCTCCCCCGCCCGGCGCCCAGCGCGGCCCGCAGAGCGATCTCGTGAGTCCGGTCCGTGGTGCGGGCCAGCAGCAGCGCCGCCACGTTGGCGCAGGCCATCAACAGCAGCAGCACTCCGGCTCCCAGCAGGAGGAGCAGTGCGGGCCGGGTGTCTCCCACCAGCGACTCCCGAAGCGTTTGCGAAGAGGCGCCCTTGGTCTTGTCCCACGCCGCCGGATAGGTGAACCGCTCCTTGAGTGAGCGGGCCAGCGCCTGGATATCGTCGCTCACGCCGGCATCGGCAATTCCCGGCTTGACCCGACCCAGCAAAACCAGCCACCCATTGCCCTGGTACTGCCCTGAGGCCGGGTTGAGATCGAGCGGGCGCCAGAGCCGGTATTCCGGGGTGGGAAAGAAGAATCCCCGCGGCATCACGCCGATCACGGTCGTTGGACTTCCATCGAGGACGATGCGCTTGCCCACGATCGCCTGGTCGCCTCCAAGCTCCTGCTGCCACATGCCGTAGCTCAGCACCGCCACCGGCCCGGCACCCGGACGGTCTTCTCCGGAGCGAAAGGTGCGGCCCATCAATGCCTTGGCGCCGAGCACGTCGAACAGCTCCGCCGAGGTGACGCCCATGAGGAGCACCGAGCTGGCCGCATCGGTCCGCAGGGTGGTGGCATCCGACGAGTACGCCGCGAGCGCCGAGAAGGCCCGCACCCGCTCGCGGAGATAGTCGAACTCGACTCCGCGCCATTCGAAGGGTGCCCAGAACACCCGGATCCGGCTTTCCTCGGTCACCGGGAGCGGGCGAATCAGGATCGAGCGTACCACGCCGGTGAGACCGACGGTGGCGCCCAGGCCGAGCGCAAGCGTGAGAATCCCCAGCGCGGAGAAGCCGGGCTTCCGCTTGAACTGGCGGAACGCGTGGCGCAGATCGGCCCCGAAGTCTCTCACGACATTGATGCCCCAGCTCTCCCGGGCCCGCTCCCCCTCCGATGCTCGGCCCCCGAATCTGCTGCGGGCCTCCCGAGCTGCCGCCGCCGGCGTATGCCCTTGGGCGACGAGCTTGCGGGTTTCCATTTCGATGTGAAAGGCGAACTCATCCTGAAGCTCCCGTTCCATGGCGTTCGGGCGTACCAGGGCGCGGAGGCGAAAGAACAGATTTCGGAAGAGGCGCATGACGAGCTCCTACGAGGTGAACGCAATGATGCGGCCGACACCCTTGGACAGCCGGACCCAGTGTTCCGTCTCCACCTTGACCTGGCGCTCGCCGGCGGCGGTGAGGGCGTAATACCGGGCTCGGCGTCCGCTCTCGGTGTCCTGCCAGAATGAGCGGATCCACCCTTCGCGGGTGAGCCGGTGCAGCGAGGCATAGAGGGATCCCTGCTGCACCCGGAGCGCATCGGCGGAGAGCGCCTGAATCCGCTCCGATACGCCCCAGCCATGCATCGGCTCCAGCGAAAGCACCCGCAGAATGAGCATGTCGAGGGTACCGCGTATCATGCCGCTATCGGTTGCCATGGCGATGCTCCTACCTGTCGGTAAACGAGAGGTACGGAGCCAGACGCGGACCGGGCCCAAAAGGTTGCAAAGAGTGAGGCTGGCGCGGCGAGGAAGGACGGATCTACCCTTAGGGCAGGACAATCCTGCGGAAAGGCGGGCGGCAATGGCGGGCCTGGTCAGCAACTTCCCCGTGCTCGGGCCGATCGTGGCCCGGCTCGGCACCGCGACGGCGCTGGGCGCGGCGGTGGGACTCAACCGGCATCTCAAGCATCACCCCGCGGGCC
>JBEPVJ010000290.1:0-4068 GCA_041691095.1 Gemmatimonadales bacterium | reverse complement strand
GCGTCGTCCGCGCGGACCAACCCCTTTACCACGAGGGGCAGGCCGGCCAGCTGACTCAGCCACTCCAGGTCCTTCCATTGGAGCGTCGCATCCCGCATGCCGGTGATGAAGCTGGTCAGCCCCGAGCCATCCGCGCCACCCTGAAGCGGGGCACTCGCCGATGGGGTGAAGTTGGCGACGCGCAGATCGGGGGAAAGCCGGAAACCATTGCGCTCATCGCGCTCACGCCGGCCGATCTCGGGAACGTCGACTGTGAGCACCAGCGCCTCGAACCCCGCGGCGGCGACGCGGGTCACCAGGTCGCGGGTTATCCCACGATCCCGGTGCACGTAGAGCTGAAACCAGAGCGGGCCCGACGCGGCGGCGCGAACCTCTTCGAGGGACAGGGTGGCGAAGGTGCTCACCGTCATGGGGACGCCGAGGGAGCCCGCGGCCCGAGCGGTGGCAGCCTCACCGTCGGGGTGGGCCAGCCGCTGGAACGACATGGGCGCCACGACGATCGGTGCCGGGACGGGGCGACCGAGCAGGGTGGTCCCCAGGTCGCGGCGGCTCACGTCGATCAGCACCCGATAGCGGATGGAAAGCTCTTCGAAGGCGCGCCTGTTTTCCCGGAGGGTGATCTCGTCGTTGGCGCCGCCGGCGTAGTAGTCGAACGTAGGGGCGGGAAGGCGCTCCCGGGCCAGTAACTCGACTTCGTGCAGATTCAGGAAGCTCATCGGGCCGGCAGCTCGATCGAGGCACGCACCATGCGCATGAATTCGTCGATCTGGTCGGTACCCATCCAGCGCACCACCACGACCATGTCGTCCTCCGGGTCCATCCAGATGACGTTGCCTCCGGCGCCCAGCGCGAAGAACGACCGGGGCGTGGCGGAGGGGTACTGTTTCCGGTCGGTGTTGAGCCACCAGAGAAAGCCGTAGGAGGGACGGATGGCAACCGGCGCCGTCGCGAGGTCGACCCATTTCTCGGAGAGAAGCTGGTGGCCATTCCAGTTTCCGCGCCGCAGCAGCAGGTAGCCGTAGCGCGCGTGATCCCTGGTGCTGGCCCATACTCCGCCACCCCAGTGCCCACCGCCGCTAACCGACTCGATCGGCCGCCCGCGCTGCTGGGTGACCGAGGTGCGATAGCCATGCCACTCCCAGGTAGACGAGGCTCCGATGGGATCCATGATCTCGCGCTTGAGCACCACGGGCAGCGGGCGGTTCCAGATCCGCAGCAGCGAGAGTGCGAGGCGATTAACCCGCACGTCGTTGTATTCCCAAATCGTGCCGGGCACGCCGAGAGTGCGGTCGTAGCCGTTCCTCCGGTCGGCGCGGTCGGGCTTTCCCCAGAGGTCGCCCTCCCACTCGCTAGTCTGGTTGAGGTGCATCCGCCAGGTGATTGGGGCATTATGGCTCGAGGCATAGCCGCCGTCGGTCACCGTCTTCGCAACCGGCTGATCCACGTCGGTGATCATTCCGCGATCGAATGCCAGCCCGGCTACCGAGGAGAGGTAGCTCTTCGCTACGCTGAAGGTCATGTCGACGCGCCGGGTGTCGCCCCACTCGGCGACGATGTAGCCGTGCCGGATGACGATCCCGTTCTGCCGACCGCGATCCTTGAACGGCCCCAGCACTTCGGGATAAGGTTCCTTTGCCGTGTTAGTGGCCAGCTGCTGTTTCATCTCCATCGACCAGGCGATTTCGCTCGATTGCGCAAAGACAACCGCCGCCGCCAGCCGGGCCGAGTCGATGCCTTCTGCACGGGGGACCCGGCGGGCCCAGCCTTCGCCCGGGGCGGGGAAGTAGGCGACCAGCGGTGCGGGTGGCGAGTGCCCGGGCGACGTACCGCCTCCACACGAAGCGGCGAGCAGTAGTCCCAACATGCAGGTCGTGGGTCGATGCAACGGTCGCATGCAGAATCCAGTCCAGTCTGGTGAGCTTCCTCGGAATGTACAGCGGGAACGACACGCCGTCTCCCGTCGGAGTATCTTTACCCGTCAATATGGGTCCCTATGGTTTCTGTCTGGCGCTCGGCGTCACCGGCCTTTCGGTCATGGCCCTCTTCGGCCTGGGACACCACGGCAGCGCTGGGGCTCACGGACACGCCGGGCATGGAGGTACGACCGCCCACGGCGGGCACCACGGCCATCCCGGCGGGCACTCGCACGAGCCCACCGGCCTGGGCAGGCTCGCCGGCCTCCTTTCGCCGCGGCTCCTCTTCAGCTTCCTCGTCGGGGTCGGCGCCACAGGGATGCTCGGCCGCCCGTTCCTGTTCGAGCCGCTGCTGCTTGGGGTCGCTCTGGCGGGCGGGGTGGCCTTCGAAAAGCTCCTGGTCGGGCCGATCTGGAAATTCATGTTCCGTTTCGAGTCCCGCCCCGCTGCCATGCTGGAGAGCGCGGTGATGGAGGAGGCGGAGGCGATGACGGACTTCGACGCCCAGGGTCACGGGCTGATCAAGCTCGAGCTCGACGGCCAGGTCGTTCAGCTTCTCGGTACCCTATCTCCTGATGAAATGGCACGAACGCGACGGATTCGCCGGGGCGATCTGCTCCGGATCGAGGATGTCGACGCGGCGCGCAACCGATGTATCGTCTCGTACGCGGGCCAAGGCCCACCGGAGGCACTTTCATGAATCAGTGGCTGGTCATTGGCGGTATCGTGGCGGGCGTCGTCCTGCTGACCCCGATTCTCGTCTCGGTCTTTCTCCGGGATGTGCAGGCCGGCACCATCCGGCTGGTGAGCTGGCTGCAGGGCTCGACGGTGATCTATCGCGGTCCAGGCAAGTCCAAGGAAATTCCGCTCTTCACCACCGGCACTACGATCTCGAGCAAGGTGATCAACGTCGATCTGGACATCACCGACCAGACCGCGGACATGGACGAGAACGGCACCCCGCGGCCGATCAAGATCCGGGTGCTGGCCAGCGCCATCGTCTCGGTGGGCGATACCGACACGATGATCAAGACCGCGGCCAACCGGTACTTCGCCAAGCCCGAATCCGACCAGCTCAACACGATCACCGACCTGCTGTCGAGCTCGGGGCGGCGCGCGATCAACCTGCTGACCCAGGATCAGCTCTTTTCCGCCAAGACCGCGCCGCGGGTGAAGGTGACGTTGCCCGCGGTCGTCGGGACCGACAGCACCGAACTTTCGATCGCCGAGAGCGAAGAGGACGATCCACTGGCCATCATCATCCGGAAGGCCTGCTCGCGCGAGCTGACCGATCTCGGGCTGGTCTTCAACTCGCTCAACATCAAGGTGGTGCAGTCGGAGGTGGCCGAGGCTCGACGACGTCAGTCGGCGGCGGAGGCGCAGGCGAACGCCGACATCGCCACCGCGCAGCAGGGACGACGCGCGAAGGAGGCACAGATCTCTGCGGAACGCGCTATCTCCGACGCCAACCGGGAGCTGGAGCAGACCAAGGCTTCGAACGCGGCGCTGGTGGCGCAGGCGGAGGCCAAGCGTCAGGAGGCAGTAGGACTGCAGCGCATCGCCGAGCTCGATGCCACGCAGATCGCGCAGGCCCGGGCTGACGCCGAGCGGGTCAAGATCGATGCGGTGGCGCGAGCCGATGCGGAGGCGATCAAGATCACCACCATAGCAGAGGCCACAGCGGAGAGTATTCGTAAAGTGAACGCCGCGATTCGCGAGGGCGGTGAGAATTATTTCAAGTACCGCCAGATCGAGATGATTCCGGATGTCGCGTCGGTGATCGCCGATGCGCTGGCCAAGGCGCGGCTGGTCACGATTTCAGGAAACGAGGGCGGAGGCGCGGCTAATTCGGCGACCAACAACATCGTCTCGGTGATTCAGACGGTGCTGGCGGCCCAGATGGTGACGAAGGGTGGTTTAGGTGGGCCGGAGGAAGAGAAGAAGTGAGTGGTGAGCAGCAGGCTCACGGCTTGGCCAGGTACCCGGCGGCCGCGATTTCACCGATCGCCTGGCCGACGATCTTCGTGACATCGGCGCCGCGCTTCACGACGACGTTGTTGACGTAGACCGCAAAGGCGAAGTGCCTGCCGTCAGGCCGGGTAAAGTATCCGGCCAGGCCCTTGGCGGTTACCATTTGCCCTGCACTGAGCAGGTC
>JBEPVJ010000289.1:0-4070 GCA_041691095.1 Gemmatimonadales bacterium | reverse complement strand
GCTCAAGGTAGGCCATCACGGCTCGCGCACTTCCAGCGGAGCGGCGTGGCTCTCGGAGCTGGCGCCGAAGGCCGCCATCGTGAGCGTGGGCGTCAACCGGTATGGCCATCCGGCGCCCGAGGCGCTGGAGCGGCTTGGGACGGCCCATGCCGACGTCTGGCGGACCGACCGCGAAGGCACGGTCACGGTGACCGTGGCCGAATCGACCATGACGGTGCGCGGGCGCAGTCGAGCCCGGACCTATTCCATCCGCCCCTGAGGAGACTGCATGCCGTTTCCCGAAACCTCGGTCATCACGATCGAGCGGTTCATCATGGAGCAGGAGCGCCGTCACCCCGAGGCCACCGGCGAACTCTCGAATCTCCTCTACGATATCGCGCTCGGCGCCAAGATCATCGCCTCGGCGGTGCGCCGGGCCGGGCTGATCAACATCCTCGGCTCGGCGCAGGCCGTGAATGTTCAGGGGGAGGAGCAGCAGAAGCTGGACGTGTTCGCCAACGACGCGCTCAAGAACTCCATGAGCTTCACCGGGCGGGTCTGCGTCATGGCATCGGAAGAGGACGAGGAGGTCATCCCGATCGCCGAAGACATTCCCCACGGGAAGTATGCCGTGCTGTTCGACCCGCTGGACGGATCCTCCAACATCGACAACAATAATCCGGTCGGTACCATCTTCAGCGTGTACCGCCGACGCTCGATGGAAGGCCACGGTACCCTGGGAGACGTGCTCCAGCCGGGGCACCAGCAGATCGCCGCGGGTTACGTCATGTACGGCTCCAGCGTGATGCTGGTCTACACCACCGGCCAGGGCGTGCACGGGTTCACACTGGACCCGACCATCGGGGAATTCGTCCTGTCGCACCGGAACATCCGGATCCCCGAAGTGGGGCGCTATTACAGCGTCAACGAGAGCTACTTCGGCCGTTGGTCCCGCGGGATGCAGCGCGCCATCCGCGGCTTCCATGGCGACTGGCCCGACCGCATCAAGGGCAAGAACAGCCGCTACATCGGCGCGCTGGTCGCGGACTTTCATCGCAACCTGATTTCGGGCGGCATCTTCCTCTACCCGGCGGAGATCGGCCGGCCCCAGGGCAAGCTTCGCCTCTGCTACGAAGCCAGCCCGCTGGCCATGATCGTCGAGCAGGCCGGCGGCTCGGCCACCGATGGGGTCACCCGGATTCTGGATCTGACTCCGGCCCGGCTGCACCAGCGCACTCCGCTGGTGATCGGGTCGACGTCGGACGTGGAGTTCGTGGCGGAAATGTTGCGCGACGAGAGCCGATGAGCGAGACGCGGATGCCTAACCCGGGGCTATTGCCGGTCGAGGCGCTCTACGGCCCGCCCGGCCGTCCGGAAGATCCCGGCGCCCCGGGCGCCTGGCCATACCTGCGAGGCATCCAGGCTTCGATGTATACCGGCCGGCTCTGGACCATGCGCCAGTATGCCGGGTTCGGCACCGCGGAGGAGACCAATCTCCGGTTCCGGACGCTGCTCACGGCCGGACAGACCGGCCTGTCCACCGCGTTCGATCTCCCCACCCAGCTGGGCTACGATTCTGACCACCCCATGGCGGCGGGAGAAGTGGGGCGGGTTGGTGTGGCCATCGATACGGTGGACGATCTTGCCCGGCTGTTCGAGGGCATCCCGCTCGATCGGGTCTCTACCTCGATGACAATCAACGCCACCGCGGCCATTCTGCTGGCCATGTACGTGGTGGCGGGTGAAGAGAGCGGGGTGCCGCGCGCCAGGCTGTCGGGCACCATCCAGAACGACATCCTCAAGGAGTACATCGCGCGGGGGACTTACATCTTCCCGGCGGAGCCGTCGCTCCGGCTGATCGCCGACATCTTCCGCTTCGTGGCCGACGAGGGGATGAGCGTCAATCCGATCTCGATCAGCGGCTACCACATGCGGGAGGCCGGGGCCACCGCGGTCCAGGAAATCGCCTTTACCCTCGCCAACGCCTGTGAATACGTCTCCCGGGCGCTGGCCCGGGGTCTGACCATCGAGCAGTTCGGGCCCCGGCTCTCCTTCTTCTTCGGGGCGCACAACGATCTCTTCGAAGAGGCGGCCAAGTTCCGCGCGGCGCGCCGGCTCTGGGCCCGGCTGGCGCGAGAGCGCTTCGCGGCCGATGACGCCACCTGCAAGCTCCGCTTCCATACCCAGACCGGGGGCGTCACTCTCCAGGCCCAGCAGCCGCTCAATAACGTGGTGCGGGTTACGGTGCAGGCGCTGGCGGCCACCCTGGGCGGCACCCAGTCGCTCCACACCAACGGGTACGACGAGGCGCTGGCTCTTCCGTCGGCAGCGGCCGCCACGCTGGCGCTCCGCACCCAGCAGGTGCTGGCGTTCGAGAGCGGGCTCGATCGGACCGTCGATCCGCTGGCGGGGAGCTACTATGTCGAGGCGCTGACCGACCGGATCGAGGCGGAAGCGCGGGGTTTGATCGAGCAGGTGGACGCGATGGGCGGCGCGGCCCGCGCCATCGAGCAGGGCTTCTTCCAGAAACAGATCGCCGACAGCGCCTACGCGCTCCAGAAGGCGGTCGAGGCAGGCGGCGTGGTGCTGGTCGGGGTGAACCGCTTCACCACCGACGAGCCGCCCTCCCGGATCGAGATCCCCGACTATGCCGGGCTCGAGGCGCGGCAGACGGCTCGGCTCACCGAGGCAAAGGCGCGGCGGAGTGCACCGCCGGTTCACCAGGCACTCGGCGCCCTGCGGGACGCCGCCGCCGGCACCGCGCCGCTCATGCCTCTGATCGTGGCGGCCGTCCAGGCGCGGGCAACCCTCGGCGAAATCAGCGACGTGCTCCGCGGTGTGTGGGGCCGTTACGCCGCATGACCCCAGTGGCGCACCACATTACGGTGCCGCGCACCGCGCGCTACCTCACGCTTGGAGAAATCGAGGGTGCCGAAGAAGTCTGGTTCGTACTCCACGGCTACAGCATGCTGGCGGCGGGGTTGCTGCACTGGTTCGAGCCCGCGGCCCGGCCCGGGCGGCTGCTGGTGGCGCCGGAGGCGCTCTCCCGCGCCTACTTCGAGGAGAAGGGGATCCGCCGGGTCGGCGCCTCGTGGATGACCAAGGAAGACCGCGACGCGGAAATCGAGGACTACGTTCGATATCTCGACCTCATGGCGTCGCGGGTACTGGCCGGCATTCCCGCCAGGCCGAAGATCGAAGTGCACGGCTTTTCGCAGGGCACCGCCACCGCCTGCCGTTGGGTAGCCTTCGGCAATCACCCACCCAGCAGGCTCATGTTGTGGAGCGGGCTGCTGCCTCCGGACCTCCCGCTGGACCGCTATGGCCCCGTGCTGAATCGGGCGGGGCTCGAGCTGGCCTTCGGCAGCCGGGACAAGTACATCCCCGCCGCCGAGGTGGACCGGGAGCAGGCCCGCCTCGCGGCGGCGGGGCTCACTCCCCGCATTCACCGGTTCGACGGCGGACATCGAGTGGACCGCGTAACCCTTGAACTCCTCACCCCGGAGGCCGCATGACTACCCAGATCGCCTCGCTCGGCGCCGTACTGCTGCGCGAGCTCACCAGCCTCCGCCAGGAGGTCGAAGCCTATCCATCCGATGCGGACCTGTGGACCCTGGTGCCGGGCATCGCAAATTCAGGCGGCACACTCGCGCTCCATCTGTCCGGAAACATCCAGTACTTCATCGGAGCCATCCTGGGCGCCAGCGGCTACGTGCGCAATCGCGATCTGGAATTTTCCACTCGGGGGCTTCCCCGGGCCGAGGTCGCCCGCAAGGTGGATGACGCCATCGCTGCCGTGCAGCAAACCTTTCGGAAGCTCGGCCCGGCCGATCTTGCCGCCGAATTTCCCGAGGCGGTGGGTAAGATGCACTACAATACCGGGGACTGGCTGACTCACCTGGTCAGCCATCTGGCGTATCACCTCGGCCAGGTGGACTATCATCGACGCATCGTTACCGGGAGTCCGCTGACCGTCGGCACCGTTGCGACCGGGAAGCTCATTTCGGCACGGCCGGTGGAATAGCAGGCCCTCATACCCTGGAGCAAAAATGATTCGATACGATGACCTCGAGCGCCGCGGGTTCCTGGCT
>JBEPVJ010000288.1:0-4075 GCA_041691095.1 Gemmatimonadales bacterium | reverse complement strand
GAAGGGTTCGACCTGGTCGGGTCCGAACCGGACCGTCACCCCTTCCTTCTGGGGCTTTCGGACCTGGCTTCGCAGCTTGGAGGAGAACGACTGGAACAGGGCCGGCGCCTCGGCGGGCAGGTCGAGCACCACCGTGATCTTGCGGTGTGAGACTGCAAGGTCGATCGGGCGCGCGACCCGACTCCGTAGCTCGAGCAGCTTGGCGCTGGAGCTGCGGGCCTCCGCCTCCGCCGCGGCGGTGAGCTCCTGGACGGCGGTATCCGAACCGAGCGGTACGCCGTAGTTGAGAAACGGCATCGAGACCAGGTAGTGCCCAAACAACAGACTCTTCACCCGGACCAGGGGCAGCACGCCGGCGAGACTGCCGTCGGGGAGCGAGGCCGTCAGGTAGAGACACTCGTGCCCGAAGACCCGCTCGATCACCGTTTTCCATCCCAGACGGTGAAAGTGGGTAAAGCCCGGCTGAGCGGAGGCGAAGGCATCCCACTCGGCTCCGCTGCCCGATGCTCTGGCAATGATGAGGCTCATGCCGGGGCGCCCTTGAGCCAGCGAGAGACCGACGTGAAACGAAACTCGGAGAGGAGGCGCTCGAGCCGGCTCATGGTCTTTTTGAGGCCGCCGTAGTGACGCCGACGAGTAATCCAGCCCACCGGTAGACGGGGCTGATCGGGGTCGATTTCCCAGGGATGGATATAGAACATTCCAGGTTGTCCGCGGTCGGCGGCCTGATCGAAGCCTCGCTTGATGAGGCCGAGCGGAAGCTGGCGGAGATATCCCCCGCCCGCGGCGGGGAGGCGCAGGCCGAGGAGCGTGGCCGTCGCGAGGGGAATCTCCAGCAGGCTGCCTTCGGCACGATTCAATTGATGCGGCATCGGCGGCGCACTCGGGTAGCCGTAGTCGGGGCGCCGAATCGGAAAGAGACTGGAGTCGTAGGTATATCCCTCCTCGAGGAGCAGATCAAAGGCCCACTCTCCACCCGGCACGATAGAAAAGCTGGGCGCGCGAAAACCGGCGACGGTGGAACCGGAGATCTCTTCCAGTACGGCCTTGGACCGGCGGATATCTTCTCGAAATTCCTCGGGACTCATCCGGGTGACCCGGCGGTGCCACCAGCCGTGCGAGGCGATCTCGTGTCCCTGCGCTGCGATGCGCCGCACCAGGGAAGGATGACGCTCGGCGACCCAGCCCAGTATGAAGAAGGTGCCGTGGGCATGGTGCCGGTCGAGCAATTCGAGCAATCGGTCGGTGTTGGACTCAACCCGGGTAGGCTGTGCATCCCACGCGTCGCGAGACAGGACGCCATCAAAGGCGCTGACCTGAAAGTGTTCCTCGACGTCGACCGAAAACAGATGGGTCTGGGCCATTACCTCAGCTTGCCGCGGTTGTAAGTAAGCGCGCGAGGGGCAACTCCTACGCCACCCAGCGCCGGTCGAAGGGCCGTCCGCGGATGGTTTTTTGCAAGCAGTGTGGTGGGCCTCCATGCCCGGCTTGTGGTACGGATGCACATTTGCTGCGTAGGTGCTACAATTTGCCCGTATCGAGGTCAGGAAGGAACCTTTGATTGCCCTTCCGGATCCAAAAGGTCGAGCAGCGTGAGCCGTCTAAGCGATTGGGCAGCTGGATCTTAGCGCACCTGTTCTTGGGCTCCAGCTGGACGGTGCTCAGGATCGGGGAAAATCAGTGGGATCGAGCCAACACCCGTCGGCGGGCACGGGACTTGACCAGTAAGCTGCATTCCTCAATTCCGTTTGGAGTCCGTTCATGTCCATGTCTTCTGCCGTTCCGGATACTCTGCAGCTCAGTGGCTCCAAAGAGGTCAAGACCTCGACTCTGGCGCCGGGGCAGCTGCTGCCACTGATCGTGGAACCGGCGGATCCATCCTTGAATCTCGCGAGCTGGGCCGGCGCAAACCGTGAGGCCATCGAAGAAGCCCTCCTCAAGCACGGCGCGGTGCTCTTCCGCAACTGGGATCTTCCGACCCCGCGCGACTTCGAGAAGGCGGCGCAGGTGGTGTATGGATCACTCTACTCCGACTACGGCGACCTTCCCCGCGCCGAGGCTGGAGAAAAGATTTACGAATCGACCTGGTATCCGAATGACCAGATGATCCTGTATCACAACGAGAGCTCGCACCTCAACATGTGGCCGATGAAGATCAGCTTCTTCTGCGTGGTGCCGGCAGCCACGGGCGGAGCGACTCCGATTTTTGATACCCGTGGCGTCTGCGCGATGATCGAGCCCAAGATTCTCGATACCTTCCGGGAAAAGGGGCTCCTCTACGTGCGGAATTTTTCGCCCGGCGTCGATCCAACGTGGCAGGCATTTTTTCACACCGATAACCGCGCCAAAGTCGAAGCGATGTGCCAGGAGGCCGGAGCCACCTGCCAGTGGATGCCGGGAGACGGGCTGCGCATCAGCCAGAAGACCCACGCCCTCTGGAAGCACCCCAAGACGGGCGAAGAGATGTTCTTCAACCAGATCCAGCTGCACCACATCGCATGTGTGGACGCAGAGACTCGCGAGGCGCTCCGTGAGCTCTACTCGGATGAGGAGCTGCCCCGGAACGTGTACTACGGCGACGGCAGCATTATCCCGGATGCGGTGGTAGAGCACCTGGGCGAGGTCTTCGAGAAGGTGGCGGTGCGCGGCACGTGGCAGAAGGGCGACATGATCATGCTGGACAACATGCTGACCACGCACGCCCGCGATCCATTCGAGGGCGAGCGAAAGATCGTGGTGGCTATGGGGCAGATGATCACGATCGAGGAAGCGCTCTCGGCAGCCTGAGGTTCTTCCGATCGACGGCCAATAGGTGAGCTGACCTATTGGCCGTAGAGGAAGCGGAGCGCCGGTTCCACCCGCTTCCGCCAGGCCAGGTCGTTATGGGTTTGACTCGGGCTTCCGATATACCACTGGTAGTCACGGCCCAGCAGCCAGCCCTTCGAGCCGAGCGTGTCCGCAAATTCCTTATAGGATGGCGATGTTTCCAGGTCGCCGCGGTCGACCCAGTAGCGCACACCCAGCGGCCTCGGCAGCGCGCCATATAGGTACATCTCGCGCCGCATGTCCCACGACATCGAAGCCGAGAACGCGATCACCTTGCTGAACACCTCGGGATGGGTCCGCGCGAGGTAGACCGACAGGAGTCCCCCGAGGGACGAGCCCCCGACGCCGGTATTCGCTGCATCAGTCAGGGTGCGGTAGTTCCGGTCGATCTCCGGCTTGAGCTCCGTCAGCATCATCTGGGCATAAAGCGGCGCTCTCCCACCGGTCTTCGCCACAGCGTCGTAGGTCGGCGTGTACTCGTACCAGCGCGGCCCCGGCGCGACCTGCACCGCCACAATGATCAGGGGCGGGATGATCCCGGCCCGGATCAGTCGTTCGGCGGTCTCATCGACTTGCCACTCCGGCTTGCCGATCGACTTCTGCCCAGCCCAGGTACTGTCGAACATCGCGTCCCCGTCGCCCAGGTAAAGCACCGGGAATCGCTGCGCCGGATTCGTGGCGTACTGAGGCGGCAGATACACCCAGTAGGTGCGATCGTTGTTCAGAACGGCGGAGTGAAAGACCTGGTGGATCCGCACATCACCCGCGAAGGTATGGCCGGAATACACGACGGCGGGATCGGGACTCCCTGGCGGGCCTGGGGGGGGCGGGGGAGGCGTCGGGGGCGGCGGTGGACCGGGAGGGACCGGTGACGGCGCCGGGGGCACCGGCGCCGATGGCGGGCCCGGCATGATTCCAGAGCCTCCGCACCCCAATCCGCCCATCAGGGCGGCGGCGAGGGCAAGAAACATCAGGGATCGGAACATGCGTGGGTCCTGTCTGTGGCCGGAGCAGTGGGAGGATGGATTTCCGTCCCCAACCCGCTCATCCGTAAGGTTAAGATACGACTTGGAGACGGGCAACTTACGGGCCTGCGCACACCTGGTGCCGCCGGCATGCCCCCCGCCGGGTCCGAGCGACCTCTGGCCTGCGAGTGGCCCCTTCCAGAGACCCATGACGACAGCGCGGGCATACCGTGAGGGAGCACCGCATCATGCAACGCCGTGAGCTGCTCGCGCTGCTGGGCCTG
>JBEPVJ010000287.1:0-4081 GCA_041691095.1 Gemmatimonadales bacterium | reverse complement strand
GCACCGGGCCTTCGGTTGCGGTGGTGCGCGCCGCGCCGCCGGCGCAGGGTCCCGGCCTCCCCCGATTCGGGGCCGATGTCTTCGGCGACTCGACCACCCAGTTCCAGCCTTCCCTCGCCGGTCCGGTGGACCGCAGTTACCGCCTCGGCCCGGGCGACAACCTGGTCCTCATCCTGAGCGGCGAGGTCGAAGCCTCTCACAACCTCGACGTGAATCGCGAAGGCTTCGTGGTCATTCCCCAGGTCGGCCAGGTGTTCGTGTCGGGCCTGACCATGGATGAGCTCGAGACGCTGCTGGATAAGCGCCTCGCCAAGGTCTACAGCGGCATCGGCCGCTCCGAGAGCGCGCGGACTCGCTACCACGTGACGGTGGCTCGGCTTCGCACCAATCAGATCTTCGTGATCGGCGATGTGGTGCGGCCGGGCTCCTATCAAATCTCCAGCGCCGGCACCGTACTCACCGCGCTGTATGCGGCCCGCGGACCCAGCACCACCGGAAGCTTCCGGCAGATCGCGGTGCGCCGCGGCGGCAAGACCGTGCAGACCTTCGACCTCTACGACTACCTTCTGCGGGGAGACAACGCCAGCGATCTCCGGCTCGAGTCGGGTGACGTGATCTTCGTCCCGGTGCATGGTCCGCTCATCGAGCTCGCCGGCCCGGTGGTGCGACCGGCCATCTACGAGCTTGCCCCCAGGGAAACCCTTCGCGACCTGGTCGCCGAGGCCGGGGGGTTCGAGCCGGGCGCCCAGCTGCGGAGAATCCAGATCAACCGGATCCTTCCGCCGCGCGCCCGCACCGAGAGCGGCCGCGACCGGGTCGTGATCGATCTCGGCCCTGATCAAATCGTGCAGGGCACCGCCCCCGTCTTCCCGCTGGAGCCGGGAGACCGGGTGACCGTATTCGGGGTTCCCGAGCGCCGCCGCACTTTCATCACTGTGCGTGGCGATGTCTGGCAGGAGGGCGAGCTGGGCTTTACGCCTGGAATGCGGCTGTCGGACGCGCTCCGGATGGCGGGGGGCGTCAAGCCCGATGTCTACCTGGACCAAGTCCTGGTCTCCCGGCTGAATCCGGATTCGACCCGAAGCCAGCTTCGCGCCACGCTGGCGGATTCGACCGGCAGAGTCACCCGAGACATTTCGCTCAGCGAAGACGACGAAATCCTCGTCTTTTCTCGGACGACCTTCCGGCCCGAGCGCTATGTGGTGGTGACCGGCGCGGTCAGGAAGGCGGGGCGCATTCCCTACCACGAAGGCATGACGCTGCGTGACGCCGTGCTGCTGGCGGACGGCGTGACCGAAGACGCCCTGCTCACCGATGCCGAGGTGGCCCGCCTGCCGATAGACCGGAGCGCCGGTGCGTTGGCCACGACCCTCCGTACGCCGCTCGACTCCACCTACCTCTTCGATCGCGGGCGCGCCGGCCAATACCAGGGCCCGCCAGGCATCCCCGCGGCTGCCGGTGGCGCGCCGGAGTTCGAGCTCAACGCATACGACAACGTGCTGATTTTCCGCCAGCCCGACTGGGAACTCCAGCGCACCGTGGCACTGGGAGGCCAGGTCAAGTATCCCGGACGCTACGCGCTCAAGACCCGCGCCGAGCGGCTGAGCGACGTGATCGAGCGCGCCGGTGGACTGTCCCGCCAAGCGTATCCGGGAGGGGTCCAGTTCTTCCGCGGCCAGGATGGTGAAGGGCGCATCGGCATCGACTTGCCGGCGGTGCTGCGGGACCCCCGGAATACTGACAACCTGATCATGCAGACCGGAGACTCCGTGTTCGTTCCCGAGTACAATCCGGTCGTGCGGGTGTCCGGGGCCGTCAATGCACCGGCGTCGGTGTCCTACATCGAGGGCAAGGGCCTGGACTACTACATCGAGTCGGCCGGCGGGTTCACGCGGCTGGCGGACAAGGGCCGCACCTATGTGACCCAGCCCGACGGCCATCTCGAAGCGGTGAAGCGGCGGGTTATCCTGGCCGACGGCAAGCCTACGCCGCTGGCCGGGGCTCAGGTGGTGGTGCCGGCCAAGGATCCCAACGAAAAGAAGGATTTTCCGGGCATCTTCGGCGCGGTGGCCCAGGTGGTCGCCGGCGCGGTGACCGTCATCGTACTGCTCGCCACTCGTCCGTAAGGTCCGCCGTGAAACTGACCTTCGTCTCCCATGCGGGATTCATCGTCGAGACCAAAGGGAAGAAGATCTTCACGGACCCATGGACCCGCGGGAAGGCCTTCAATGAGGGCTGGGCGCTCTACGCCCCGCCTTGCTCGGTGCCGTATGAAACCATCGACTATCTCTACGTCACCCACGAACACCCCGATCACTTTTCCTTTCCCACCCTGAAGTCCATCCCCGCGGAGCAGCGGGCCCGGCTCACCGTCTTGTACCAAGAGCACGCGTCCAAGCGCCTGGTGAAGGCGTTCCTCGGCCTGGGATTCAAGCAGGTGATCGAGCTGCCCCTGTATCGCTGGACCACCCTGCGTGACGGGATCGAGCTCTACTGCGGCTCGGTCGGGTCGATGGATTCGCTACTTGCATTCCGTGAGCACGGCCAGACAATTCTCAACATCAACGATTGCGTCCTCACGCCGAGCCAGTACCGGTACGTAAGCCGCCAGATCGGGCCGGTGGACCTGCTGCTCACCCAGTTCTCTTTCGCCAACTGGGTGGGGAACGATTCCGATTTCAACGACGAGGCCGGCCGCAAGATCCGGGACATTCACGCCCAGCTCGAGATCTTCACACCGCACCATACCATTCCCTTCGCCAGCTTCGTGTATTTCTGCAATCAGGAAAACGCCCGGCAGAACGCCTGGGCCAACACGCCGGCCTCGATCGAAGCGCTCAGCATTCCCACCCTCAGCTTCATGTATCCTGGCGAGACCGTCGACGTGGCGGCGCCGGCGTTCGATTCGCCGCGCGCCGCGGCCCGCTACCAGGCCGACCTTGCCGGCGTCACTATCGACCCAACGCCGCCGGCCAGGACCTTCGACGAAATCCTGGCCGCCGCCACCAGGAGCATGACCGAGTTCACCACCCGCCTCCCCTGGTTCCTGCGCCGGCTGGCGAAGCCAATCACAATCCGGGTGCATGACCTGGACCGCGCGCTCGAGGTCGACCCCGGCCGGAATCGGGTGCGCGAGCTGCCTGCGGCGGAGCCGGCCCGCTACGTGATGTGCGCCCAGGTTGCCTGGTACACCTTCAATTTTGCGTGGGGAACCAATTCGCTGCTGGTCTCGGGGATGTATCTGGACAACGACTATCAGTCCCGCCAGAGCCGGTACTTCTCGCTGCAGAATCTGCTGTCCACGCGCTTCATCAACTTCGGCTCGCTGGCCGAAGGAATGGCCACGCTCAAATTTCTCTGGCGAAAGAAGTGGGAGGTGTTCTACCGGTTCTTCGGTTGAAACGAATCGGCTCGTGGAAGTTCCGCCGGAGCTGAGGGCAGGGCCGGCGCGCCGCCATAGCTCGGATCCAGTGGGGCAATTTGATAGTCGGGGACCAGCCGCGCGAGCAGGTGGCGGAGCCGGTCCTCGGGCGCGCCTTTCTGCGCGGCATCCACCAGTTCCGAAACCACCGCGCTCAAGCCCATGGGCAGGGGCGGTTGCTTGGCCCGCAACACCTTGGGATGGCCGGTCGGCATGGTGACCTCGGGACCGAAGAAGAGCTCCTCGTAGAGCTTCTCCCCGGGGCGCACCCCGGTGAACACGATCTCGATGTCCCGCCCGGCCTCGAGGCCGGAGAGCCGAATCAGATCCTGGGCCAGGTCGAGGATGCGCACCGGCGGCCCCATGTCCAGCACGAAGATCTCCCCGCCCCGCCCCAGCGCCGCCGCCTGCAGCACCAGCTGCGACGCCTCTGGAATGGTCATGAAATAGCGCCGCATCTCCGGGTGGGTGATTGTGATCGGCCCGCCCTTCCTGATCTGATCCAGGAACGTGGGAACCGCGCTGCCGCGGCTCATGAGCACGTTGCCGAACCGAACCGCCACGAAGCGCCGCTCATGGGCCTCGGCCAGCTCCTGGACCAGCTGCTCTGCGACCCGCTTGGTGGCGCCCATCACGCTGGTGGGCCTGTCTCTTATACAC
>JBEPVJ010000286.1:0-4085 GCA_041691095.1 Gemmatimonadales bacterium | reverse complement strand
GGCCGTGATGTCTTCGACGCCTGGCTCTCGCACACCCGCCTAGGCTACAATTATCGTATGGACGAGATGAGCGCAGCGCTGGGGCTGGTGCAGTTAGGCCGGATCGAAGAACTACTGGCGAAGCGCGAACAGGTAGCGGGGTGGTACAATGCGCGGCTGGCCGGGATGGAAATGGTGACCCGTCCCTATATCGCTTCGACCACCACGCGCCGGGTCTGCTCGCTGTTCTCGAGATGCGCGTCCGGCAGGCCCGCGTTTCGTCGCTCCGACACGCCCAGGATCTCGGCGGCCGCCTCGGCCTCCCGGGCCCTGAGATCGGCGCTGCCCCGGGTACCCGTCTCACCCGCGGTAAGGTCGAGGATTCCCGTGGTATGTCCCTGATCTCTGGCCTTGAGGAGGGTTCCGGCGCAGGTGAGCTCGACGTCGTCCCGATGGGCGGCGATGGCTAGAAGGTCGATTGGCATCCTGTAAAGTAAGAGGTGAGAAGTGAGCGGTGCGAGGGGGGGCTGGTCTCCGCACCGCTCACCCTCACCTCTTCCCGCTTACTTCGATACATTTCGGCATGCCGACCACCCCCGTCTACCTCGACCACGCCGCTACCTCACCGGTCCGGCCGGAAGTACTCGAGGCCATGCTGCCGTTCCTGGGCGCCGCAGGGTTCGGCAATCCATCGAGCTCGCATCGCTTTGGCCGTGCAGCGCGGGCCGGTCTGGAGCAGGCCCGCCGGGAGGTTGCCGCCGCCCTTGGCGTCGAGCCGACCCAGGTGGTGTTCACCTCCGGTGGCACCGAAGCGGATAACCTGGCGGTGATCGGCGCCGCCTCCGCGGCTGCGCATCACGGCGGCGCCATGCTGGTGGCGGTTTCGGCGGTGGAGCACAAGGCGGTGCTGGCGGCGGCACATCAGGTCTGTCACCAGGGCGGCGAGGAGATCATCCTGCCGGTGCATCCGAACGGCCAGCTCGATCTCAATGCGCTCGAAGCCGCCCTGGCCCGGAATCCCGCGGTCGTGTCGGTGATGTGGGTGAACAACGAGACCGGAGCCCGCCAGCCGCTCGAAGAGATCGCCGAGCGCTGTAGCAGATCCGGCGTGCTGCTCCACAGCGATGCGGTGCAGGCGTTCGGCAAAGTCCCAGTGGCCATCAAGAATCTCTCCTGTACCCTCCTGACCATCTCCGGACACAAGATCGGCGCCCCCAAGGGTATCGGCGCTTTGATCGTGCGCGATCGCAAGGCCGTTGAGGCGATCATTCACGGCGGCGGTCAGCAGTTCGGCATCAGGCCGGGCACCGAGAATGTGGCCGGAGCGGTTGCGCTCGGGCGAGCGGCAACGCTCGCGGCGGCGGAGCAGGCCGCGCTCGCCCAGCGGCTCGGCGGGCTCCGCGAACGGCTCTGCAGCGCACTCCGCTCCGCGGTTCCCGATCTCGTCGTGCACGGCGAGTCAGGGCCCCGGGCGCCACACATTCTCAACATCGGAATTCCCGGCGTGGAGAACGAGGCGCTGCTCATGCATCTGGACCTGGGGGGCATCGCGGCCTCGGGCGGCTCGGCCTGCTCCACCGGGGCGGCCGAGCCGTCCCACGTGCTGACCGCGATGGGCGTTCCCCGCGCCCTGGCACTTGGCTCGATCCGGATGAGCCTGGGCCACGAGTCCACCCCGGAAGATGTCGATCGCGCCGCCGAGGTCTTTCCAGCAGCGGTGGCCAAGGTCCGCAAGCTGTCGATGGTACTCGGCCGTGGCTGAAAAGGTGCTCGTCGCCATGTCCGGTGGCGTCGACAGCTCGGTGGCCGCGGCGCGCCTGGTAGACCAGGGCTATGAGGTCATCGGCGCCACCATGAAGCTTTTCTGTTACGGTGACACCGTAGCCGACCGGCCCTGCTGCTCGCTCGACTCCATCAACGATGCGAAGGATGTCGCCGCCGCGCTCGGCATTCCGCATTTCGTCCTGAACCTGGAAGACCGCTTCTCCCGCTACGTCATCAACAACTTCGTGGAAGAATACAGCCGGGGGCGCACACCGATTCCCTGTGTCCGGTGCAACTCGTTCACCAAGTTTCGCGACCTGCTGGCCCACGCCGATTCGCTCAATTGCGACTTCATCGCCACCGGCCACTACGCGGTGGCCAGGCAGGGCGGCCTCTTTCGTGGGGACGACCGCAGCAAGGACCAGAGTTATTTCCTCTGGGGAGTCGATCGCGCGGTGGTCCAGCGGATGCTCACACCCGTGGGCGGCATGACCAAGGTGGAGACCCGCGCACTGGCACGGCGACTCGGCCTCACGACGGCGGACAAGCCGGAATCGGTCGAGATCTGCTTCGTCCCCGACGACGACTACGCCGCGGTGCTCGAGCAGCACCTTCCCGCGGATGCGCCAGCCCTGGCCCCGGGACCCTTCGTCACCAGCAGCGGCGAGGTCGTCGGACAGCATGCCGGCTTCGCGCGTTACACCGTGGGCCAGCGAAAGGGACTGCCCGGCGGGCGAAGCCTGCCGCTGTACGTGCTGGCGATCCGGCCGGAAGACCGGGCGGTGGTGGTGGGCGGAGCCGACGAACTGGGGAGCGTGCGGGTCCGGCTCGATGAGCTCAACTGGCTGGCGGATCCTCTCGCGGTGGGAGACCGCTGCGAAGTCCAGATTCGTTATCGCGCGCCATCGGTGCCGGCGACGATCACCTCGACCGGTGACAGCGGGTTAACCCTCGTCAGCGACACCCCGATGCGGGCAGTCACACCCGGTCAGTCCGGCGTCCTCTACAGCCCCCAGGGCCAGGTTCTGGGCGGCGGAGTCATCTCATGAACCTGCGTGCCGCCATCGTGGTCGCCGCCCTGCTGGTGCCCGCGGTCCGCCCCTCGCTCTCCGCTCAGAAGCAGCCGATCAGCTTCGACAAATTCCTCGCCATGCAGATCAGCGGAGACCCTCGGCTCTCCCCCGACGGCGGAACGGTGGCGTTTACGGTGACCCTGCCGTCGCTCGAAGACAACCGCAATACCACCAGGCTCTGGCTGGTATCCACCTCGGGGGGCGGGCCCCGCCAGGTTCCCGGCGCGGCCGGCAGCGATATGGCGCCGCGCTGGGCTCCCGACAGCCGGTCGCTGGCGTTCATCTCCACCCGCAGTGGAAGCCCGCAGGTGTGGCAGCTCGACCTGTCGAGCGGCGCCGCCACCCAGGTCAGCCGGGTGGAGAGTGGAATCAACGATGTCATCTGGGCCCCCGACGGCCGGTCGCTGTACGTGTCCAGCGACGTGAAGTGGCCCGTGGCAGGACAGGAGATCGATCGCCGCAACGGTGCCTATCCGACCCAGGCGAAGATCTGGGATGATCTCTTCTACCGGCATTGGAACGAGTGGCGGGCCGGGGTCCGGTCGCATGTGCTGCAGGTTGGCCTGCAGGACAAGAGCGTCAAGGATCTGACGCCGATCGATCGCGACGTCCCGACCCTGGCGCTGGGTGGTACCGACTTGGCGGCGGGACCCGACGGAGAAGTGTTAGTGGTGTACAACAACGAAGCCGACGTCGCCGAGACGACCAACAACGATGTGTTTCTGCTTCACGGAGACGGGCGCGCCGCCCAGCAGATCACGACCCGCCGCGGCAACGATCATTCGCCGGCTTTCTCACCCGACGGACGGCTGATCGCCTACCTCTCGATGGAGACCCCCGGCTTCGAGGCCGACCGGACCCAGCTGATGCTCTACGAGCCGGCCGGCCGGCAGAGTCGCTCACTGACGGCGTCGTGGGACGTCAACGTGCAGAGCTTCGCGTGGACTCCCGACTCGAGGACCCTGGTGCTCGAGATCGAGGAGCGGGGCTACCACAACCTCTACACCCTGGATGTCGCCACGATGCGGCATACCCGGATCGTGTCCGGGGGGCTCAACAGTAACCCGCAGGTCAGCCCCGATGGCCGCCGGGTCGTCTTCCTCCGCCAGTCCGCCACGCTGCCGCCCGAGGTGTTCACCGTCGGCCTCGATGGCAGCGCGCTCCGCTCCCTCGCACCCCTCAATGCCACCGCGCTGAGCGGGCTCGACCTGGCGCCGCTGGAAAGCTTCAGCTTTGTCGGCGCCCAGGGCGACTCGGTGCAGGCGTGGC
>JBEPVJ010000285.1:0-4087 GCA_041691095.1 Gemmatimonadales bacterium | reverse complement strand
GTTGGGACAGAGTCCCCTATATTCCTTCTTCTACTTCCAACTGCCTATCTCCAAACTTGCCCGAGCTCCCCGAAGTCGAAACGATCGTTCGGGACCTCCGGCCCGAGCTGGTGGGCCTGCGCTTCATTGGCGCACGGCTCTCTCACGACGATGTGTTGCGCGGCGTGACCCGGCGAGCGCTGGTGGGGGGACTCAAGGGGCGGACGGTGCGCGCAGTGACTCGGCGCGCCAAGCATGCGGTGATCGAGACCGACGGCCGCCGCCTGGTGGTGCAGCCCGGGATGACCGGATCGCTCCTGGTGCTGAACCGGGCGCTTACCGCGGACGAAAAACGCTACGCGGTGCTGCAGGTGGCGCTCGACGACGGTCGGACCCTGGTGTATCGGGACGTGCGCCGCCTCGGAACGCTGCTCTGGCTCGACGAAGAGGCCTGGGCGGCCTACGACCAGGCCATCGGGCCGGAGCCGATGGACCCGGCGTTTACGGCCGCGGTATTCCGGACAATTCTCGCCGGGTCCCGGGCCGCGATCAAGAAGGTGCTGATGGATCAGCGCGCCATCGCAGGAGTCGGGAATATCTACGCCAACGAGGCGCTGTTTGCGGCACGGATCGACCCCTCCAAGCCGGCCAGCCAGGTCAGCGCCCCGGTGGCCCGCCTGCTGCACCGCCACCTGGTTCGCATTCTCGACGCCGCGATCCAATCGCAGGGCACCACGTTCCGTGACTATCGCACCGGCACCGGAAAGCGAGGCAATTTCCAGCTCGAGCTGATGGTCTACGGACGCGAAGGAGAGCCCTGCCGGCGTTGCGGTACCACTCTCTCCGGCACTCACGCAATCGACAGCCGCATCACCGTATTCTGCCACCACTGCCAGACGTGACCGCGCCGCCCATCACCCTGGCGCTTCCCACCAGCAACCTCGACGGCCTGCGCCGCCGGGTCCGGACCATGGCAGAACAGCGACCCGGGATCTACCGGATGCTGGACTCCTCGGGCCGCGTGTTATATGTGGGCAAGGCCAAGCTGCTGCGCTCCCGGCTCCTGTCCTACTTCCACGCCAAGTACCCCGAAGACAAGGGAGCCAGGATCCTTCACGCCGCGAGCGACGTGACCTGGGAATACGCCTCGAGTGAATTCGCGGCCCACCTGGCCGAGCTGCGGGAAATCCGGAAGTGCCGGCCGCCGTATAATGTCCAGATGAACCGCACCCGCTCGGTCGTATTCATCGGCGTGGCCGAAGGGCTCGCGCCCAAGCTCTCCTGCACTAAAAATCCCGGCCGCGATTCGACCCGCTATTACGGCCCGCTGCCGTCACCCGCTCGCGCCACCCTCGCTGTGCGGGTGCTCAACGATCTGCTCGGCTTGCGGGACTGCGCCGACAAGATGCCGATGGCGTTCACCGAGCAGGGCGATCTCTTCGACGCCCCCCGCCAGGCCGCCTGCCCCCGCTTCGACTTCGGCACCTGCAGCGGTCCCTGCGCGGGACAGGTGACCGAGCGCGCCTATCGCGAGCAGGTGAACGCCGCGGCCGCATTCCTCGACGGCACCGCCATCGCGCCGGTGGACCGCATCGTGGCCGGAATGATGTCCGCGGCGGACCGCGGCGAGTTCGAGTCGGCGGCGCGCTGGCGCGAGCGTTTCGAGGCCCTCGAGTGGCTGATCGCTGCCACGACCCGCGCCCGGGCCGCGCTCGAGCTGCTCACCTTCGTCTATCGAGATCCCGGCGCCCACGGAGACGACAAGGCCTATCTCATCCGGCGGGGTGCGGTGCGTGCGTGCTACCCCTGGCCCGCCACGCCGATCGAGCGCGAAGCATTCCGCGGCGTCGTCGCCACCGAGCAGGCCCGGGCTCCCGAGCCGGCCGGTCCGCTGGCCTTCGGCGTCATCGACGAAATGCTGCTGATCATGAGCTGGTTCCGGCGCCATCCTGAGGCGCTGCGCCGAACCACAAAGCTCGACGAGTGGATGTAGTTGGAAGAAAGGTTTACGTACGCCTCCCTTTAGGATACTTTGTTAATGAGCCTTTAACCTTTGAGTTGGGTCGAGTCGACGCCTGGCTTGAAATGCCGCACATATAGTGAGAGTCCCATGTCACTCGCGCCGCGCTCGCGCTCGAAAGAAGCCGGATTCGACCACGATCTGGTCAAGCCGGTGCACCCGGGAATTCAGGTCCCGCTGATCGCGCGGCACCGGAGCAGGTGTTCCGAATCGGCGGCGGCGAGGGCACAATGAGCACGTCCCCCCAGCGCATTCTCGTCGTGGACGACAGCAAAGATGGAGCGGACAGCTTGAGCGTGGTCCTGCAGATGATGGGCGCGGAATCACGGGCGGTGTACGACGGGCCGTCCGCGCTCGCCATGATCCGGGAATTCGCGCCGACGACGGTGCTCCTCGATATCGGCATGCCGGAGATGGACGGCCACGAGGTCGCCCGCCGCATCCGGGCCCACCCTGAGCTGGCCAGGGTCCGCTTGATCGCACTGACCGGCTGGGGCGCCGAGGGCGATCGCCGGCGGACCCAGGATTCCGGATTCGACGATCACTGGGTCAAACCGGTCGAGCCGGAAAAGCTGATGGCTCTGGTGCGGGGATCCGAGCGAGAAGAGGAGTGATGCCGGCGCTTTCAGTCCAGCTTGCCTGGCTGTTGTTTCTCGCCATGCCGGTCGCCTGTGTGGCTTGGACCTTTACCCACGAGGAGCTGTTTCGCGAGCTCCACGACTACTGCGTCGCCAAGAGCGAGAGGTGCAATCGCTGGTATCAGCGCAAGTTCTTCTACCTGCTGACCTGCGAATACTGCTTTTCCCACTATGTCACCGTAGGATTCCTGGTGCTCACCGGATTCCACTTGCTGCTGCCGGACTGGCGCGGCCTGATCCTGGCGGGGTTCGCGCTGGTCTGGATGGCGAACATCTATATGGGGATCTTCGGACGGCTCCGCCTCGGCATTAAGGCCGAGCGGGTGGAAATCGAAATGAAAGAGAAGGTGCTCGACAAGGTCTGACGTCCCGCCTCGCTGCAAATCCCTGCACGCCCGCCCGCCCGGCATGCCCGTTGCCTCAATGACTCCGCTGTGCAAGCCGTCCGGCGCGGGAACTCTCCCGGAGGAGCCTGCCACGCCTACAACCCGGGACCGACATGCGCGCGCTATACGCGTTGGGACTGCTGTACATCGCCCTCTGCGGGGGACTGATCTGGATGGGGCGGCCCCGCCCGGCGCCGGCGGTTCCGGCGCGCCCGATCCCGGTCGCGGGTGCACCGCACCCGTCGCCGCAGATTTCGGGACCCGAGTGGTTTCAGCAGATGAAGCCCTTTTGCAACCCGGTCGAGGTGGAGACCCGGGTACGGTTCCAGCCGCCGCCGGCGGGTTACGAAGGCGTCGCGTACGGCGCCGGATGCTTCGCCCTGGCTGGAAAAATCCCCCACGCCCGCGAGCTGATCCTGACCCTGGACGCGTCACGCCGCCGCATGGCCGCCGACGTCGTCTTCGAGCTGGCCCACCCCGTGGCCGACGCCGGGGATGACACCGCTGCCGGCCCGATCATGGGCATGGTGGTCGAGTTCTCGCCAGACAATTACATGGCGCTCTACCATGCCGGCGCTTCCGAGTTCGCGCTAGGCCAGCCGGCGCTCTCCCGCCGGCACCTCGACCGCTTTCTCAAGCTCTACCAGCAGCACGACGGCTGGCGCAGCAACGCCGAGACCATGCTGACCCGGCTGGGCGCACCGTGACCGCACCGGAGCCGGCCTACCTGCAGGAGGGCACCGTACTGGCCGGGCGCTACGCCCTCGGGCGGGAGCTGGG
Organism: Gemmatimonadales bacterium; assembly: GCA_041691095.1. Lineage (GTDB taxonomy): Bacteria > Gemmatimonadota > Gemmatimonadetes > Gemmatimonadales > GWC2-71-9 > JABFSM01. Next base: position 284 of record JBEPVJ010000285.1, on the reverse strand, counting down.
CCGGGGCGGCTTTTCGGTGGTCTACCTCGCGACGGATAGCGTGTTAGGCGTACAGGTGGCCCTCAAGCTACTGGTGCCTCCGCCGGCCGCCGCGGCGCTCGCCCGGGAACGGATGCGCCGGGAGGTGCAGGCGGTCCGCGGGCTGGCCCATGGCAGCATCGTCGCGGTACACGACTTCGTCGAGGACGGACCCTGAAGCTTCGTGGTGATGGAGTACGTGGCCGGCCCCGATCTCTCGGCCCGGGTACGGCAGAGTGGGCCGCTGGGCGCCACCGAGGCGGCGC
>JBEPVJ010000284.1:0-4114 GCA_041691095.1 Gemmatimonadales bacterium | reverse complement strand
ATGACCGTCTGGCCGATGGGCGGTTTCGGCTTCCCCGCCGCCCCGCGCTCCAATACATGCTCTCCTCGGCCCAACAGCTGATTTCCGACGAAGGCCGCAAGGTCGGAAAGTGGTTCCCCCATCTTATGCTCGCTGTTCCCTATCTCTCCAACATCGACCTCGGCCTGCCCGAAACGATGGACATGCGCGTCGGAATGGTATCGGACGCGGGAAAGCCATGGGCGACGCTGGTGATCCCGGTGCGATCCTTCATCGAGCCCGCCATTCCGTCGGGCCGGAGTCCGTGAGCGACGCCCCGGACGATCGCGCCCTCTTCCGGCCCGCCTTCATCGAGGGAGACGAAGCAGCGTGGCGCCTGCTCTATCGACGGCATACCGCCACGCTCTACCGACTGGCCCGCTATCTCGCCGATTCCGATGCGGACGCGTCCGACCTGGTCCACGAGATGTGGCTTCGCGCCTCGCGGAATGCATCCCGATTCGAGCAGCGATCGACCCTCCGAACCTGGCTCACCGGGATCCTGCTCAACTGCGTGCGGGAATGGCGTCGGGCTCCCGCCCGGGAGGCCGAGGTAGCGCTCGAGGACAATCTGCCGGCGCCAGATGCCCAGCTACTGCGGGGTCTCGAGCGGATCGATCTGGAGCGTGCGCTTGCCGCGCTTGCCCCGGGGTTCCGGTCCGTGCTGCTGCTCCACGATGTCGAAGGCTATACCCACGTCGAAATCGCCGGTCTCCTGGGAATAGAGCCCGGCACGTCGAAGAGTCAGCTCACCCGCGCACGGCGCGCCATGGTGCGCGCCCTCGCGTCCAAGCAAGGAGGTTCTCGTGCATGAGTCGAGCGAGCGTTCCGACGACGATCGGTGGCGCGATGCCCTGGCGCCGTTTCGCGAAGGAGGCGGGTCCCCGCCGGCAGATCTGGAAGACCGCCTGGCTCGCGCCGTCGGGAAACGCCGGGCCCAGTCCCGGCTCAGGCCCGCTTTGGCCGCAATTCTTCTGCTTGTTGTTGGCGGGCTCGCGGGGAGGTGGTGGGCGTCCTCCTCCCATGCGAGATCCACCGAGCCCCGCTTCCTCCTGCTGCTCTATCAGGGCCCGGCGTTCGACACCCTCTCTTCCACCCACGAGTCTCGCGTGACGGAATACGACAGCTGGGCCCGTGACCTGGCCCGCCGGGGCCGGCTGGTCGACGCCGGAGAGCTCGCCCCGGGCGAGCAGCGGCTGGGAAAGGTGACCGATGCCCAGGGCGATATCATCGATGGGATGTTCATCGTAACGGCGAAGGACGAGGCCGAGGCCATGGCCATCGCAGGGACCTGTCCCCACCTCAAGCACGGGGGAGGCGTGTCGGTCCGCCTGATCCGGTCTTCCTAGTGATGCAACCCTTTAGGCGCGGGCCACGTCTAGACTGGAAACCCGGAACCCGGAGTATCCCATGCCCCAGACCGCCCGCACCCTGCGCGCCGTTCCAGTCGCCGCCCTGTTGGTCTTCCTGGCCCTGCCCGCTGCCGCGCAGTCCCGCTCGCGCGACCGAGACAGCGACCGCTGCTCCGACTGGGGCGACCGCGGCATGGAACGCGTCTGTATTGTGACCGAGTCCACCATTTCCGACCCGCATGCAACCCTCAAGATCGACGGCCGGACCAACGGCGGCATTACCGTCTATGGCTCCAGCCGCCGCGATATCCTGGTGCGGGCCAAGATCGTGACCAACGCCCGGACCCGGGAGCGAGCTCAGGAGTTGACCGAGGAGATCAAGATCCATACTGACGGCGGCCGGATCTACGCCGATGGCCCCGACACGCACAACCGCGAGTGGTGGTCGGTCGAGTTCGAAGTGGAGGTTCCTTCGCGCACGGATCTCGACCTCCGGGCTCAGAACGGCGGCATCTCCGTGGCCGATGTCAGCGGCATGCTTCGCATGGAGACCATGAACGGCGGCATTCACCTCGAGTCGGTCAACGGCGACGTCGTCGCGGAGACCACCAATGGTGGACTCAACGTCGATCTGGACGGCGAAGGGTGGGTGGGCCGGGGCCTCGAAGCGACCACCACGAACGGCGGGGTCCATCTCCAGGTATCCAAGGAATACTCGGCCCATCTGGAAACGGGGACGGTCAACGGCGGCGTGGACATTGATTTCCCGGTGACGGTACAAGGCAAGATCGGGCGGCGGATCACGACCGATCTCGGCAAGGGCGGCGCCACCATCCGGGTCGTCACTACCAACGGGGGAGTGGACGTCCGCCGAGGCTACTGACAGGCGGGTTGCAACAAATCGGGGGTCCGGCGCGTCATAACCTAAGAACCTTAGGTTATGACACCCTCGCCAGGGACCCCCATGGCCGCCTCCGATCTCGACCTGCTCCGCGGCACCCTCGATCTTCTCCTCCTCAAGGCCCTGAGCTTGGGCCCGATGCACGGACTTGGCGTCGTCCGATGGATCGAGCACACCACTAACCAGCGGCTCCAAATCGAAGAAGGCGCCCTGTATCCGGCGCTGCATCGCCTGGAAGAGCGCGGATGGCTCGAGGCGGAGTGGGGCTACACCGAAAAAGGGCGCCGGGCCAAGTACTACCAGCACACCGCCACGGGGCGCCGCCAGCTGGCTGCGGAAGTCAGCAAGTGGTCCCGGTATAGCGAGGTGATGCACCTGGTGCTCAATGCCCAAGGTGCCCGGTGAGTGGCCGGTGGGATGGACTCAGGCACGCATTCCGACTCTCGCTCGGGAAGCGTGGGGTCGAGCGGGAGGTTTCCGATGAGCTTCGCTTCCATCTGGAGGAACGGATCGAGGAGCTGATGGCAACGGGCCTGTCCCGGGCCGAGGCGGAGCGTGATGCCCGGGCCCGGTTTGGAGATCTGCCCGCGATCGGTGCAATGGTGGAGCAGATCGATCGCCGGATCGTGCGAAGGCGCACCGTGGGCGACTCGCTCGAAGCGCTCTGGCGCGATGTCCGGTTCGGGGCGCGCGCCCTGATCAAGAGCCCGGGGTTCACCATCGTCGCGGTGCTCACGCTCGCGCTGGGCATCGGCGCCAACACCGCGATCTTCAGTGCCGTTAACCGGGTGCTGCTCCATCCGCTGAATGTTCCGTTGCTGGACCGCATCTACCAAGTCTATCAGAACATGCCCGGCCTTCACTTGGAAAAGGGCCAGCTCACACCCTCCGAGGCGGAGTCTCTCCTCGCCCGCAAGGATCTGTTCGAGGTCTTCGCCGGTATCGACGGCACTGAATTCAACCTTACCGGTGCGGGAGAGCCCCAGCGGCTGGCCGGCGCGCGAACCATAGGCCGGTTCTTCGATATCTTTTCTCTCACGCCTGCCATTGGACACTTCTATCACGCGGAAGATTCCCAGAATGGGAATACCCGCGTGGCGGTGCTCAGCAATGCGTTCTGGCGCAGCTGGGCGGGCGGAGATCCGGGAGTGGTAGGGCGCTCGATCGAGCTGAGCGGCCAGACCTACCAGGTCATCGGCGTCATGCCGGCGGGGTTCGACTATCGGCAGAGCACCCAGGTCTACGTGCCGCTCGAGGTGACCCAGCGGATGCGGGAGCAGGGTCCGTGGATGATCACTGCGCTCGCCCGGGTCAGGAGTGGAGAGACGCCGGAGCAGTTCACTACCGGGATGGCGCGCCTCACCGCCGAATTCACCAAGGATCCCGCCAAGGCGCCATCGCCGGAGTACCATTTCTCCTTCTCCGGAGAGTCTCTGTCCGACCGCCTGGCGGGGGATCTCAAGCCGCTGCTCGTGCTGCTCATGGTGGCGGTGTCGCTGGTGCTCCTCATTGCCTGCGCCAACGTCGCCAACCTCCAGCTGGTGCGGGGGTCGGGCCGTGCGCGGGAGCTCGCGGTCCGCGCGGCCATGGGCGCCGGCCGATGGCCGATCATGCGTCAGCTCATCGTCGAGAACGCGTTGCTGGCCGGGGCGGGTGGGGCACTCGGACTCGGGCTCGGGTATCTGGCCATCCGCTCCCTTCGCGGCCTGCAAGCCACCCGGTTTCCCGCTCTCCGGGATCTCCATCTCGATCCGCCGGTGCTCGGGTTTGCCGCTGCCGTCACCGTGCTCGCGGTGCTGGTCTTCGGCATTGCGCCAACGCTGCGCGCGGGCCGGACCAGTGT
>JBEPVJ010000283.1:0-4129 GCA_041691095.1 Gemmatimonadales bacterium | reverse complement strand
GTGCTGGGCGAGCCCGCCCCGACCGTCGATGAGATCGGGCTCCGTGCGCTGCTGGCGGCGCGCCTGGGCGACACGGCGAGTGCGATCCGTCTCGAGCGGAGGCTCGCCGCCGAGCCGCGCGCCCACAGCTTCGGAGTGCCCACCGTCTGGCAGGCGCGGCTCGCGGCGGTCCTCGGGCGCCGGGATTCCGCCGTAGCGCTGCTGCGCACCGCCTTTGCCGAAGGCCGCGAGTACGACCTCTGGCTGCATCGCGATATCGACCTGGAATCGCTGCGCGACTACCCTCCGTTCGTCACCCTGACTCGGCCCAAGCCGTGAGGCAGGCCCCGCTTGACGAAGGGACCGGGGCCGGTGATACTTGGCCCATGACCTCACGGATTGTGGCGAGCTGGTTGCCCTGGCGCGGTTCTTTCCGCGGTGGGCCGGCGTGCGCATAGTCTAGATCTTTTCAGACTCGCGAACTCTCGGAGCCCACCGCCTCGTGCGGTGGGCTTCTTCGTTTTCTATTTGCCACGGATGGACCGATGATCATCGTATTGAAGCCGCACGCCACCCGGGAACATGCCGACGAGTTGATGGCCCGCATCACCGCGCTCGGTCTCCGTCCCCTCTATATGCCGGGGCAGGAGCGGGTCGTGCTCGGTGCGCTGGGCGACGAGCGCGCCATCGAGAGCCTGCACCTCGACAGCGATCCGATGGTGGAAAGCGTGAAGCCGATCCTGGCGCCGTACAAACTGGTGGGCCGGGAGATTCACCCGCATGACACCATCGTGGACCTGGGCGGCGCTCAGGTCGGAGGAGGCCGGTTCACGGTCATTGCCGGTCCCTGCGCGGTAGAGAGCCGGGAGCAGCTGCTGGCCACCGCGCTCGCGGTCCGGGCCGGCGGAGGCCACGCCCTTCGCGGCGGCGCCTACAAGCCGCGGACCAGCCCGTACTCCTTTCAGGGTCTGGGCGTCGAGGGACTCGAGCTCCTTAAGGAGGTATCGCGGGAGACCGGGCTCCCGGTGGTAACCGAGGTGGTGGATGCCGGCGACGTCGAGCTGGTCGAGGACTGTGCCGCCGCGTTCCAGGTCGGCGCGCGGAACATGCAGAACTACCGGCTGCTGCAAGCGCTCGGGCGGAGCCGCAAGCCGGTGATCCTGAAGCGCGGGATGGCCGCCCGGGTGGACGATCTCCTGCTCGCCGCCGAGTACATCCTCGCGGAGGGCAACCCGAACGTGATTCTCTGCGAGCGGGGCATCACCACGTTCGAGACGGCCACGCGTAACACCCTGGACCTCAACGCCATCCCTGTCATCAAGCAGCGCAGTCACCTGCCGGTACTGGTGGATCCCTCCCACGGCACCGGGCTGCGCGAGCTGGTGCCGCCGATGGCCAAGGCGGCGCTGGCGTGCGGGGCCGACGGCCTTCTGGTCGAGGTGCATATCGATCCGCCCAACGCGCTGTCGGATGGACGGCAGAGTCTTTTCCCGGATCAGTTCGCCGGGATGATGCGCGAGCTCCGACCCATCGCCGACGCCATCGGGAAGGTGATGTGATGCTGTCGGCACCGCTTCGGGAGGGCACCGTGCTGCCCCTGGTGCGCGAGGTCACCGGGAGTCCCGACCCGCTGGCGCTCTATTCGACGCTGTCGGACGGGGGGCGCAGGCCCGGCACCTTCCTTCTCGAATCGGGCGAAGCCGGGGCCGGCACCGGCGAGCGCAGTCTTCTCGGCGTATCCCCGGCGCTCCGGGTTAGCTGCGTGCACCGAACCGCTACCATCGCGGCGCTCTCGGTCAACGGGAGATCGCTGCTTCGCTGGACCGCGGAGCGCCTGAAACCCCTCGCGGACGTATCGCTGGATGGTGAGGTGCTCCGGGCGGTGTTTCCCGAGCCGGCTCGTGCCGCGCGCGACGAGCGCACGCGGGGGACCCTTCCCTCCCCTCTGGATGCGCTGCGGGCCGTGGTCATGGGACCCGCGCTGCTGGCCCAGCCCATCGACGCCTGCCACCTCGCCGCCGGGATCTTTTCTTACGACCTGGTCGAGCTGTTCGAGGAGCTCCCCGCCGGCCAACCGGAGTCCGACGTCACGCCGCACTTCGAATTCATCGTGCCCGACCGGCTGATCATCGTGGACCATCTCCGGCATCGCACCCTGATCGTGGCGACGGCGTTCGGAGGGGATGGCGGTGAAGCCAACTACAACGACGCCGTCACCGCGATCGCCGCGATGACGCGTTCGGTAACGGACGCCGGCTCCCGTCCTTCGGTCGCCCCGCGCTCCCCTCCTGCCACTCCGGAGCCAACCGTCGACCTCTCCGACGCCCAGTATGCCGACCTCGTCGTTCGGCTGAAACGGCATATCGTGGCCGGTGATGTTTTCCAGATCGTCGCGTCGCGCACCTTTTCGGTTCCCTGTCTCGAGCCGCTCGAAGCGTATGGCAGACTCCGGGCGGACAACCCCAGCCCGTACCTCTTCTACGTGGTGGGGGTCGATTCGACGGTCTTCGGGGCCTCGCCGGAAACGGCGGTGAAAGTCGGCGGGACCCCTCCGCGGGTTACCATCCGCCCCATCGCGGGCACCGCGACGAGGGGCCGCGACCTGCTGGGGGCACTCGATCCGGACCTGGATACCCGCCGCGAGGCGGCCGAGCGCCTCGATGAGAAAGAGACCGCGGAGCCCATGATGCTGGTGGGCCGGGCCCCGAACGACGTGGCCAGGGTCAGCCGGGCCGGAACCCGCCGGGTCACCCGCCTGCTCAGCGTCGACCGCTACGCCCACGTGATGCACCTCGTGTCCGAGGTGCAGGGAGAGCTTGCCCCGGGGCTCGACGCGCTGCACGCCTACGCCGCTGCGATGAACATGGGAACCCTGGTCGGCGCACCCAAGATCCGCGCGGCGGCCATTCTCCGGGAGGTCGAGTCCTCCCGGCGCGGCGCATACGGCGGAGCCGCGGGTTATCTCACCCACGCGGGAGACATGGACACCGCCATCGTGATCCGTGCGGCGGTCGTTCGGAACGGAATGGCGAAGGTTCGCGCCGGTGCCGGCATCGTGTTCGACTCCGATCCAGCGTCCGAAGCGGCAGAGACCCGGCGCAAGGCGGAAGCGGTCCTCCACGCCATCGCCGGAACGGGGGACAGTGATGCCTGAGGCGCTTCGCGTGGTCTTCATCGACAACTTCGACTCCTTCACCTGGAATCTGGTGGATGAATTCGCCCGGCGCGGCGCCGAGGTCGAGATCTGGCGCAATACCATCACGGCTGCGCATGCCCTGGACCGCGCTCGGACGCCGGGTCCGAGCCTCCTGGTGCTGTCGCCCGGACCCGGCGCGCCGGCCGAGGCGGGGTGCTGCGTCGAGCTGGTCCGGCTCGCCGCCTCGGAGCGCCAGCCGTTGTTCGGCGTCTGCCTCGGTCACCAGGCGATGGTCGAAGCCTTTGGCGGCGTGGTGGGCCCGGCGGGAGAAATCGTCCATGGCAAGACGTCGCGGGTTCGGCACGAGGGCGGGCGGCTGTTCGAGAGCGTGGCCTCCCCGTTTCCGGTGGGCCGCTACCACTCGCTTGCGGCCTCGGTGGTACCCGAGTGTCTTGTCCCGATCGCGGGCACCGGGCGTCTGGTGATGGCGGTGGCCCACCGCAGCGCGCCGCAATTCGGGGTGCAGTTTCACCCCGAATCGATTCTCACGCCGGACGGCGGGCGGATCATCGAAAACGTGATCCGGTGGGCCGGTGATGCACGCCGGTAACCTGCTCGACGTGCTGAGCCGGCGCTCCCTCACCCGGGAGGAAAGCACCGCGGTGTTCGCGGGCTTCGTCGGGGGAGAATATTCGCACGTCGAGATGGCCGCCGTCCTGTCCGCGATCAAGACCCGAGGCGAAACCCCGGAGATCATGGCCGGCGCGGTCGAGGCACTCCTGGCCTCGGCCCTTCCTTTCCCGCGACCGGACTATCCCTTCGCCGACTGCTGTGGCACCGGTGGAGACGGCACCGGCACACTCAACCTCTCCACCGCCGCGGCATTCGTCGCGGCGGAGCTGGGAATTCCCATCGCCAAGACCGGCAATCGCTCGCTCTCTTCGCAGTGCGGCTCTGCCGACGTGCTGGAGCAGCTCGGCGTCCGGCTCGATCCGGCACCGGCGGTTGCGCGCC
>JBEPVJ010000282.1:0-4137 GCA_041691095.1 Gemmatimonadales bacterium | reverse complement strand
GCTGGGTGAGCATGTCGAGGCTGGCACGGCTCAGCAGGTCCATCTGGCTTCGGAGCTCGTGCGCCAGCGTCGGGAGCAGTCCCTTGCCGTTGCGCTCGAAGCGGCCGAGCAGGCGGCGCACACTGCGCGTCGTGACCTGCGCACCCAGGTGATTGGCGGCCACGTCTTCCAGGTGATGGCCTTCGTCGAGCACGAGGCGCTGGTAGGGAGGAAGCACAGCGGCCTCGTCCCAGTTTTCCTGCGCACCCCGGACCGCGAGGTCCGCCGCCAGCAGGTGATGATTGACCACCACCACGTCGGCTTCGGCGGCGTGACGCTTGGCCTTGAACAGGAAACATCGCTCGAAGTGCGGACAGCGCAGCCGGGGGCAGAGATCGGGCTCCGCGGCCACTTCATCCCAAACCTCGCTGCTGGGCTGAACCACGAGATCTCCCAGCGTACCGTCGGCGGTCCGACTGGCCCACTCCGAGAGATTCAGGAGCTCGCCCAGCTTGTCGGGCTCGAGCAATGACTGCTGGCCACCCATCGCACTGCCGAGCCGCGCGAGGCAGAGGTAGTTCCGCCACCCCTTGAGCAGGGCAAAGGTGGGGATGTGGGTCTCGTCGGCTAGGGCGTCGCGTAACAGCGGCAGGTCTTTGCCCACCAGCTGTTCCTGCAAGTTGATCGTATTGGTGGACACAACGGTGCGTTCGCCGTTGGCGCGGGCCCAGGCGAGCGCCGGTACCAGGTAGGCGAATGACTTGCCGATGCCGGTGCCGGCTTCGAGCAGAACCACACCACCGTCGTTGTACGCATCCGCGACGTGCGCCGCCATGTCGCGCTGGCCCTGGCGGTCTTCGAAGGCGCCGAGCCGGGCGGCAATGGGGCCCCGCTCGCCCAGCGTCTCCACCATATCGAACGGGTCGATTCGGACTTCCGGCTTCGACCGCGGCACCTCGACCACCACGTAGAGCTCGGTGGCGCCGTTGTTCACGATGCCGAAGCCGATCCCGCCGTCGTGCAGTCGCGCGGCGATCGAGAGATCGGCGACCGACGGCTCGAGCTCGCCACTGGGATGATTGTGGAGCAGCATCTCGCCACGCTGGGCAATGCCGGGGAGGGCCAGCACCTCCTCCGCCGTGCCGCGCGCCACCGGACGCACCGCGGAGATGGTCCCGTCCGCGGCGACGGTGCCGACAAAGCAAACCTCGCGTCCGTGGGCGGCGGCGATCTCGCTCGCCATACACTCCCGGGCTGCCGGGGTGAGCCGGTCGCTCACGTCTTGAGTTCTTTCTTCTTGGCCGCCGGGAACAGGACGTTATTGAGAATCAGCCGGTAACCCGGTGAGTGCGAGTGGGTCGAGAGGTCGGTGGGTGCATCGCCAACCTGGTGCTGCGGATCTTCGGGGTCGTGGCCGCCGAGAAAGGTCCAGGTGCCCTGCCCCCGCTCACCGTGGATGTACTTGACCCACGGGGCGCCCGGCTCGTCGGCCAGAATGGTGACGCCCGGCTTGAGCGTCGCCCGGTTGAACGACGTGGTGAGCCCGTAAAAATCCGGAATGACCTGGCGATGGCTCTGCACCAGCATGGTCGGCACCGGATCGATCTTGGCGCTGAAGTTGAAGAGATTGAACGCGCCGAGTGGCTGCCGCCGGTCGGGAGAGTTGACCTGGTGCCCGTCGATCTCGGAATAGACCGCCATCGAGGGCGAGAGCTCCAGCCGCGCATTCTGGAAGGCGAGCGCCTTGTCCCAGTGCATCTTGTCCGCCGCGCTGGGGTCCATCGGCGTGCCATCGGCAAAGCTCGCCGCGATATCAACGCCGTCGCTCGCCAGGGCCAGGTCGAGGGTCTCGGTGGCGGTGCACATCGCGAAGAGGAAGCCGCCCCGCTCCACGAATGCCGCGATGGTTCGGGCCACGGCCTTCTTCGCCGCGGGAACGTTGGCGAAGCCCAGCTGACGCGCGGTGCGCTGATTGCGGTCCACCATTTCGGTGAGCCAGGGAGCACCGGCGTACGTCAGATAGAATTTGGAATACTGTCCGGTAAAATCCTCGTGATGCAGGTGCATCCAGTCGTAGGTGCGCAGCTTCTCACCGATGACTTCGGGGTCCCACATCTTGTCGAAGGAGATGCCCGCATACTGCAATGCCATGGTCACCGCGTCGTCCCATGGGGCGGCGTTGGGCGGCGCGTAGACGGCCACCTTCGGCGCCTTCTCGAGCGGCACGGCGTCCATGTTCCCCTGGGACAGGCCGGCCCGAATCTCGGCGGCCTGGTTGTCGTCCATCGGAATGACCGAGACACCCGAGACCGCCGCGTCCCGCTGGGTCGCGGCATCCGCGGGGAGCAGGAACGATCCATCCCGATAGTTGAGAAACCACTCGGCCTTGTCGCCCCGCTCCAGCACCCGGAAGGTGACTCCGTATGCTTTGAGGTGATCGCTCTGGGTTTCATCCATCGGCACCAGCAGCCAGCCGGCCCGGGCCACCCGGAGCCCGGAGAGCGACCCGCCAGCCCGCGCTGCCGCGAGTCCGCCCAGCATCGTCCCGACAAAGCGTCGCCGCTTCATATCGACGGCACCGACCCGCGGGCCACGTCGAGCAGCCTCCGTGCCTGCGGAACCACGGCGCTGGTCGGCCAGGTGACCAGGAGATGTTCCAGCGCCACCACCGCCTGGTCCTTGCGCGAGGACTTGAGCAGCAGGCCAGCCAGCGCGTACTCCGCCGCCGCCGCGCTGGCCGGAAACGCCTGGGTCACCACGCTGCGATAGAGCTTTTCCGCCTCGGCGGTCTGGCCCAGACCGACCCGCACCTGGCCGGCGAGCAGCAGCAGCTCGCCGCCGCCATGATCGGCTGGCAGCGTGGGCGCGAGTTTTTCGAGCGCAACTGCGGCGGACGTGCTGTCGCGGCGCTCCAGCCGGTAGAAGGCGTCTCCCAGCGCCGGCAGCGAGTCCTGCTGAATGACCTGGAGGAGGCCCAGGACCACGATGCGATCGGTGGCCGAAGCGCGGTCGCCGGTAAAGGGGCCGGCATCCGCGAGCATAACCCGCGCGGCCGCCAGGTCTCCGCGGTAGAGGGCGATCCTTCCACGGACCGCCTCCGCATCGACCGAGCTGTCCGCGACCAGCAGGCTGTCGGCCAGGGCCAGCCGTCCGTTCCGGATCCAGCCCTGCGCCAGCCGCAGCGCCAGCCGTTGGCGGTCTTCCGCGCCGAGGAGCGGCGCCAACTCGCGAAACCGGCGATCGGCCTCCTCGATGCCGCCCTCGTCCACGAGGACACCGACCAGCGTGGAGGTCGCCGAGGCGGCCATAGCGGGTGTCGCGGTGGAGTCGCCCGCGAGCGTCGCCAGCATGCGCCGTGCCGAGACCTGATCCCCCCCGTCGGAATACGCCTGGGCGGACTCGAGCCGGATTCGTCCGCGCAGCGGGCCCTGGGCGTGGGCGCCAAGGAGCTCGAGCACCATGGCCCGGCCAACGTAGCTGTCGGGAGTGGACGATCCCCGCAGATCCTCCAGGATTTCCTGCAGTGCCTCGGCGCCCTCGGCGCCGCTCCGGCCGATGGCCGCGGTCAGCCGGCGCACCGCCCCGAGGGGATCTCCCCAGCGGAGCAGCAGCGCGGCGGCCAGGCGCTCTCCCGGCAGATCCGCACCCTTGCCCAGCTCGCGCAGGAGCGTGGCACGGCCCGTAGCGGGCATCTGGCTCAGGACCGAAATCGCGGTGCCCCGGTAACCCGGCGCGCTGCGCACCGCGAGGGTCCACTCCCGCGCGGCGGCGACGAAGTCTCCATCCGCCACGGCGAGCTGCCCCAGCTCGGCGGCCATCGCCTCGGGGCGGCCGAGCTTCTGGCGACCCAGCAGGTAGGCGGCCCGGGCACTGACCCGGTCGCGGGCGCCGTAGGCCGCGAGACCCCACTCCTGAAACGGCATTTCGCTGGCCGGCTCGAGCCTCGACCAGCGCTCCACCGCCGCGCGCGCGCTGTCGGGTTGCCGGGCGGCGGTATAGACGCGGATGGCGATGCCTAACACGCCGGCCGATCCGTCCTGCCGGACCGCGGCCTCGACCATTCCGCTCATCTCGGGCAGGCGGCCGAGCGGGGTGAGGGACCGCTCCAAGCCGAGGAGGGCCGGCAGATCGGCCGGCTTGGCGGCCAGCTCGATGCGC
>JBEPVJ010000281.1:0-4179 GCA_041691095.1 Gemmatimonadales bacterium | reverse complement strand
TCGCCCGCCTTCAAGGCGCGGCGACGGGCGATCGCGTCTTCCGGATCGTGCTGACGCTGGCAGCGCTCTCGATTCCGACGCTGCTTGGCCTCCTGGTTTGGCAGCTCATCAAGGGATCCCGCCTCGCCATCTCCAAGTTCGGCTTTCACTTTCTCACTACCAGCACCTGGGACCCGGTCAAGGATCAGTTCGGCGCGCTACCGCTGATTTTCGGAACCCTGCTCTCATCGCTGATCGCCCTGGTGATCGCGGTGCCGCTCTCCCTCGGCGTGGCGATCTTCCTCACCGAGTTTGCGCCGACCGCTATTCGCAAGCCGATCGCCTTCGTGGTCGAGCTGCTCGCCGCCATTCCCAGCGTGGTCTACGGCCTCTGGGGCATCTTCGTGCTGGTGCCATTCCTCACCAAGACGATCTTCCCGTTCCTCCGCAGCACCCTGGGCTTCCTCCCCTTCTTCCAGGGCACCATCTACGGCCCTTCGATGCTCTCGGCGGGGGTGATCCTGTCCATCATGGTGATGCCCTACATCATGTCGGTGGCCCGGGAAGTCATCAGCACCGTTCCCGGCAGCCAGCGCGAGGCGGCGCTGGCCCTCGGCGCCACCCGGTGGGAAGCGGCCTGGACCGCGGTGGTGCCCTATGCTCGCTCCGGCATCGTGGGCGCGGTGATCCTGGGGCTGGGCCGCGCCTTGGGCGAGACGATGGCCGTCACCATGCTGATCGGCAACCGTCACGACATCTCGGCGTCGCTCTTTGCGCCGGGTTACACCATGGCGGCCGCCATCGCCAATGAGTTTTCCGAAGCCAGCACCGACATGCACTTCTCCGCGCTGGCCTATGTGGCGCTGGTCCTGTTCTCCATCACCGTGCTGGCCAATGCCGGCGCGCGGCTGCTGATCTGGCGGGTGTCCAGGGGCCGGGCCAGCGGCGGAGCGGGCCTGTGACCGGCGGCTTCCGGCGCTGGCGCAGCCGCATCATGGTGGCCTTGCTCGTTGTGGCCACCGTGCTGGCTGTGCTGCCGCTGATTCTGATCCTTGGCACTCTCGTGATCAAGGGTGCCGGCAGCATCAACCTCGATTTCTTCATCCGGCGCCCGGTGCCGGCCGGCGAGACCGGCGGCGGCGTGGTGCACGCGATCGTCGGCACGCTGATGATGGTAGGGACCGCAAGCCTCATCGGCCTTCCCATCGGCATGGGCGCCGGGATCTTCGCCTCGGAGTGGCCCGGAACGCGGCTGGCGCACATCACCCGCTTCATCGCCGACGTGCTCAACGGCACCCCGTCGATCGTGGTCGGTGTCTTTGCGTGGACCTGGATCGTCGCCCGACAGAAACACTTTTCCGGTTTTGCCGGGAGTGCCGCGCTGGCGGTACTGATGATTCCGATGGTGATGCGCACCACCGAGGAGATGATCAAGCTGGTGCCCCACTCGCTCCGCGAGGCGGCGCTGGCCCTCGGCTACTCTCGCTGGCGCACCAGCCTCAAGGTGGTCGTTCGTACCTGCCTCCCCGGCATCGTCACCGGCGTCCTGCTCGCCGTCGCCCGTGTCTCCGGCGAGACCGCGCCGCTGCTCTTCACCGCCTTGGGCAGTCAGTACCTCAGCACCGATATCCGGCAGCCGATGGCCGCCCTTCCACTCGTGGTGTATACCTATGCAACCGGCCCTTACGACGACTGGCACCGCCTTGCCTGGGCGACGGCCCTCGTCCTCATCCTCGTCGTCCTCGTTCTCAGCATCCTTGCACGACTCGCTACCAGAAGTCGGTTCGATGGACCTCGCTGAGACGGCCCGTCCACGAATCGAGACTGCCGGCATGTCGTCCTGGTACGGGCCGACCGCCGCCGTGCGGGATGTTTCCGTGGGGTTCACCTCCAACCGGGTCCACGCGCTGATCGGGCCGTCCGGCTGCGGCAAGTCCACCTTCCTCCGCTCGCTCAATCGCATGCATGAGGAGACGCCCGGCGCCCGGGTCACCGGCGCAGTGACTCTCGACGGAGAAGACGTCTATGGCCCGAAGGTGGACCTGAAGCGGCTGCGGCGTCGAGTCGGGATGGTATTCCAGAAGCCGACTCCCTTCCCGACCATGTCCATATACGACAACGTCGCCGCGGGGCTGCGGCTTTCCCGCGAGGCCTCCCGCGCCGTGGTGGACGACGAGATCGAGAAGGCGCTGACCTTCGCAGGGCTCTGGGAGGAAGTGAAAGACCGGCTGCACGGGAGCGCCGTCGCGCTCTCCGGCGGACAGCAGCAGCGGCTCTGCATCGCGCGGACCATCGCGCCGGCGCCCGAGGTGGTCCTGCTGGACGAGCCCACCGCGTCGCTCGACCCGCAGGGCACTCAGCGGATCGAGGAGCTCCTGTTCCACCTCAAGGAGCGCTTCACCATCATCATCGTGACCCACAACATGCAGCAGGCGGCGCGGGTGTCGGACACAACCTCCTTCTTCTACCTGGGCGAGCTGGTCGAGACCGGCCCCACCAGGCACATCTTCACCAACCCGAGCAAGCAGCGGACCGAGGAGTACATCACGGGGCGGTTCGGGTGATCGAGGTCAAGGACTTCAAGTTTTCGTACGGCAAGCGTGCGGTGCTGCACGGCATCTCGTTCACGATGCCGGAGCGCTCCGTCACGGCGCTGATCGGTCCATCGGGCTGCGGGAAGTCCACCTTCTTGCGCTCGATCAATCGGCTCAACGACCTGATTCCCGAGACCCACCACCAGGGCGACATCGTCGTGGACGGCCGCTCGGTGTTTGCGCCGGGCACCGACCTGGTGGCGCTGCGCCAGCGGGTGGGCATGGTGTTTCAGCGGCCGAACCCGTTCCCCAAGAGCATCTACGACAACGTGGTCTACGGGCCCCGGCTCAACGGCCTGGTGCGGCCCGCGGATCTCCCCGCCATGGTGGAGCGCTGCCTCCGGCAGGCGGCCCTCTGGGACGAAGTGAAGGACCGGCTCGACAGCCAGGCCACCGGCCTCTCGGGCGGGCAGCAGCAGCGACTCTGCATCGCGCGGGCGCTGGCCAACGACCCCGACGTGCTGCTGATGGACGAGCCCTGCTCCGCGCTGGACCCGATCGCCACCCAGCGGGTGGAGGAGCTGATCGTGGAGCTCAAGGCGAAATACACCATCGTCATCGTCACCCACAACATGCAGCAAGCGGCCCGGGTGAGCGACGTGACGGGATTTTTCTACAAGGGCGAGCTGGTGGAATTCGGGGATACCGACACGATGTTCACCCGCCCATCGAACGAGCAGACGGAAGCCTACATCACTGGGAGATTCGGATGAGCCCGGAAACATCGCACCGGCACTTTCACGAGGAGCTGAACCGGGTCAAGGTCCGGCTCCTCACCATGAGCGGCGAGGCCGAGGCGGCGCTCCGCCTCGCGGTCGAGGCGCTGCTCGAGCGCAACCTCGACAAGGCGCAGCAGGTGATCGCCGGCGATCGCATTGTCGATTCGATGGAGGTGGAGGTCGAGGAGTCGTGCATCGACCTCCTGGCCCTGCAGCAACCGATGGCCAAGGACCTCCGGATGCTGGTGGCGGCGATCAAGATCGCCAACGACCTGGAACGGGTGGGCGACCACGCCGTCAACCTGGCCCAGTCCGCCGAGCGGCTCGGCAGGAGCCGGCCGATCACCCCAGACCCCGAGATCACCGAGATGGCCCGCCTGGCGCGGGAGATGCTCTCCGATGCACTCGAGGCGTTCGTGCGGGGAGACGCCGCTGCGGCGCGGGAAATCTGCCGCCGCGACGACAAGGTGGACGCACTCAACCGCTCGGTGTTCCGGATTCTGCTGACCCACATGATGGAAGACCCCCACATCATCGGCGCGGCACTGGAATTGTTCCTGGTAAGCCGCAATCTTGAGCGGGTTGCGGACCTGGCCACCAACATCGCCGAGGATGTAGTCTTCCTCGTCGAGGGCAAGTCCATCAAGCACCACGCCGAGGACCGGGGCGAGGCCCGCACCACCGGCAGCCACCCGGCGGCCTCGATCAAATGAGCGCCCAGCCGGTCCCCGCGCCAGCATCGCCCCCGCCCCCCGCGCCCGCACCCCGCGAGCGCATCGCCGCCATCGACGGGGGCGCCAACGCGGTCCGGCTTTTGGTAGCCGAATACGATCCGGCGTCGGGGCTCTCCATCAGCTCCTTGTAGGCGGAGAACAGCATGGAGGTCT
>JBEPVJ010000280.1:0-4189 GCA_041691095.1 Gemmatimonadales bacterium | reverse complement strand
GGGTCGGGATCGGGGGCAGGACTCCCCGGCACCACGCGATGGTCCCCTTCCAGCGTCTTAAGGACGGCATTGGCGCGGGTTACCACTTCCCCCGGCAGACCCGCCAGCTCCGCCACGTGAATGCCGTAACTGCGGTCGGTGCCACCGGGCTCGAGCCGGTGAAGGAACACGACTTTCCCGCCGGTTTCCCGAACCGCCACGTTGAAATTGCGCGCATGCGCCAGCTGCTCAGGGAGCTGCATGAGCTCATGGTAGTGCGTGGCGAACATCGTCTTGGCGCCGACCCGATCGTGGAGGAACTCGGTCACCGCCCAGGCAATCGCCACTCCGTCGTAGGTGGAGGTTCCGCGCCCGATCTCATCCAAAAGCACCAGGGAACGAGCCGTGGCGCCGTGAAGAATGGCGCTGGTCTCGCTCATTTCCACCATGAAAGTCGATTGGCCGCGGGTCAGGTTGTCAGCGGCGCCCACGCGGGTGAAGAGCCGGTCCACCACACCGATCGAAGCCCGATCGCACGGCACGAAGCTGCCCATCTGCGCCAGGATAACGCACTGCCCGATTTGCCTGAGAATGGTGCTCTTGCCGGCCATGTTGGGCCCGGTAACGAGATGCACCCGGGCCGCCGGGTCAAAGGCGACATCGTTGGGCATGAAGGTCTCGCGCGGCATCATTCGCTCGATTACCGGATGGCGCGAGGCGGTCATGCTGATGTCGAAGCCGTCATGCACCTCGGGCCGGACATACCGATTGGTCACGGCGACTTCCGCGAGCGCGGTCCAGGCATCGAGCCGGGCGAGGACGCGGGCAGTCTGCTGGATCCGAACGATCTCCGTCCCGACGGTGTTCCGGAGCATACTGAAGAGCTCGGCTTCGCGCTCCGCCACCCGCTCTTCGGCGCCGAGGACCTTGGCTTCGTACTCCTTGAGCTCTGGGGTGACGTACCGCTCGGCGGTCGCCAGCGTTTGACGCCGCTCGTAGTCGGCGGGAACCTTGGTCGAGTGAGCGTGGGTGATCTCGATGTAGTAACCGAAGACCTTGTTGTATCCGATTTTGAGCGACGCGATGCCGGTGCGTTCCCGCTCGCGCTGCTGAATGGCCGCGATGTACTGCTTGCCTCCTTCTCCCAGGGCCCGACTCTCGTCCAGCGCCGCATCGAAGCCGCTTCGGATGATGCCACCATCGCTCAGTACGGCCGGAGGCCGTTCAGTAAGGCCGGCGGCGAGCGCCGAGGCGATATCCTCGAGAGGGTCGAGCTCGTCGAACAGGGAAGTCAGTGCAGACGCTGAGAGTGGAGCGGCGAGGTCCCGAAGTCCCTGCCGTACGTCGGGGAGCCGGAGAAAGGAATCCCGCAGCGCGCCGAGTTCGCGAGGGGTTGCCCGGCCGGCGGCGGCGCGCCCGGCCAGACGTTCCAGGTCACGAATCCCATCAAGCGCCGCACGCACTGTGGCTCGGCGCACCCCATCTGCCACCGCCGCATTCACCGCGTCGAGACGGGCGGTGATCTCGGTGGGGTCGCAGAGGGGCGAGAGAATCCAGCTGCGCAACAGCCGGGCACCCATCGGCGTCACGGTGCGATCGATCACCTCGAGCAGCGTGACACCCTTGGCGCCGGCGCGGAGCGGCTCGACCAGCTCGAGATTGCGTCGCGTCATCTCGTCCACCCACAGCAGCCGCCCCGAACGACGAATCGAGGGTCGCGTGAGGTGAGGCAGTCCACCCGGCTTGAGATCGGCGAGGTAGCGGAGCAGCGCGCCACCGGCGCCGATGGCTGCGGCGTCGGCGTCGCCAAGGCCCAGACCATCGAGCGATGCGATCTTGAAGCGCCGAGCAATCTCTTCGCGGGCCAGTGCGGAGTCGAACTCCCAGGGCTCCCGGAAGGTGCGCAGCACTTCGCCTTCGGCCGGGACGGTGATGCCGGTGGGCAAGACCAGCTCGGCAGGAGAGAGGCGGCCCAGTGCCTCGGTCAGCCCGTCTGCCGTGCCCGATTCGAGGAGAAACTCGCCGGTGGTGAGGTCGATGGCTGCCAGGCCACCCTCCGACACGGCCACGATCCAGTTATTTCGACCACCCGCAACCCACCCCTCCTCCAGCATCGCCCCGGGACTCAGCGTCTCCACAACTTCCCGGCGGACGATCCCCTTGGCCTTCTTGGGATCCTCGACTTGCTCGCAAATCGCGACGCGATAGCCCTGGCTCACGAATTGGCGGAGATACTCCGCCGCCGCCCTGACGGGAACTCCGGCGAGCGGGACCCCGTCGCCTCGAGAGGTGAGCGTGATGTCCAGCACCCGAGAGGCGACCTCCGCATCCTCGAAGAACATCTCGTAAAAATCGCCCATCCGGAAAAAGAGAATCGAATCGCGATGCCGCGATTTGATCTCCCGATACTGGATGAGCAGCGGGGTGTTCTCCGACAACGCGACGCTCACGGCACTCGGACCACGAAGGGCCGGCCGCCCAGCTTCCCGGCCAGCGCGGTCGCGGCCGCAACGGCCACCTCGCGCTTGGAGAAAGGGCCGACTCTAACCTTGAGATACCCGGCCTCCTTCATGATTACCGGCGACTGCCCCGCGCCCTTGATGCGAGCCGCATCCGCGTCGGCGGCGATCTGCGTCTTGACCGCAGAGACCTGGACGTAGAAGCCGGCGGATCGAGCGGTGGGGCGGACCGGCGGGCGGACCGGGTGCTTGGCGCGGGCCGTCGAGTCGGCCTTGGCACGGGCGGTCGAGTCCGCAACTGCCCGGGCGACCGAGTCGGCCACGACTGCCCGGATGCTATCGGCGGCCATCGCTCCCAGTCCCTGGCAACGCTGCTTCTGGAATTCGAGCTGATTCTTGAGCTCGACATCCTCTCCCACTGCCGCGAGTCCCATATCGGCCATGCGGCATGCGAGCGCGGCGTCTCTGCGATCGCCGGCCGCGCGCGCGCCCCAGAAGCCCGCCTGCGCAGTCAGCGAGCTGCCGGGATAGTCGCGGAGAAGCTGGTCGAGCTGGCGCACCGCGGCCGCGGTATTCCCCGCGGCATAATCAAGCTGCGCAAGCTGGAGCAGGGCATCATCGGCCCAGATCGACTGAGCGTAATCCACGGTGACCCGGCGCAAATAAAGCCGGCGGTCCGATTCAGTGGCCGCCAGGAGGCCCATGGTATAGAGGGCTTCGGGATAGAGCGAGTCGGCGGGTTGGGTCGCGGCGAGAATTCTGCCGGCCACCGCGCGCGCGGAATCCGAGAGTCCATCCTGCGAGAGACGAACGGCAGCGACGAGCCGCGGATCGGACTGGGCGGCAATCCTGGTCGGGGAGAAGGCCAGAAGCAGGACGCCAAGACTCGAAGAGACTACGCCGCCTAGGAGCTGCCGGACGCGTGAGCCTCTTTGCGTCTTCCTCATGCCGCCTCCCGCGCACGATGCGCCAATTGCATGATCAGGTCGACCAGGACGCCGCGCTCGTCCGCGAGGGTGGTGCCCTTGAGACGCTGGTCGGCGGCGCGGGCCGCGTCGATGGCGGCATCCACCCGGGAGAGGGGCCACGAGTCGGCGGCCCGGCTCCACCGGAAGGCGGCCCCGCGGTAGTCGATACGCGCGGGGCGGGCTCGCATGATCGCGTCGAAGACCCCGCGTTCCAGGCTGCCGCCGCGCTGGCCACGGTCATAGATCGAGCGGGCGATGCCCAGGCCAATGAGGTGGGTTCCGAGCTGGATCAGGAGTCCGACGCTGGAGACACCGGATTGATCCAGCAAATGGGGCAGGATGCTCGCTGCCTTGGACGGGTCGTCGTCCAGGATCGCATCGCACCAGTCGACCTGGGTCTCTCCGTGACGGACTCCGAGAAGTGCCGTCAGCTGATCCAGGGTCACCGGTGCTCCTCCGCCGAGGCCGGCGAGCTTGTCGAGCTCGCTCCGGGCCGCGCCGAGATCGGCATTCACCGCTTTGACCAGATGCGAGGCGGCCTCCGGAGCCAGTTGGACTCCCCGTTCCTCGGCCCGCTTGACCACCCACTTCTCGGCCATCTTCGGTGGGTAACGCCCCACCTCGACGGAACAGGTCAGCCGAGAGAGGTCCGCGTCTGCGTCGGTTTTTTCGTCTTTGCCCGAGCCACCCTGCACGAGGATGAGCACCGTTTCCTTAGCGGGTTTGGCCAGGTAGTGAAGCACCGCCGACTTGGCACGGGCGCGCTTGTTCCATGACTCCACG